>JBKJKB010000353.1:0-3797 GCA_046597675.1 Gemmatimonadaceae bacterium | reverse complement strand
CATCAGAATCCGCATAACCTCCACGCCGTCCTCGAACGTGAGCATCGGCTTCTCGCCCCGCAGAAATGCACGAACAAAATGCTGGTTCTCCGCGGTGTAGCCATACGCCGCGGCTTCGTCGGCGATCACAGGCATAAGACCCATCTCCGCGTTCTGCTTCTCGACGAGGTCCTCACCCGCCTTCCCGCGGACCTCGCGGCTGAAGAACAGCTTGAGCCCGCTGTCGAGCGTGTTCCACGACATCGAATACTCGGGGCCGAGCAGCTCCGCCGAGAGCCGCAGCCCGGCGCCGACGAAGCTCCATGACGTCGTGACTTCGCCGATCAGCGTCTCGCCCGTCGACGCCTCGTACTCGATCGTCGCTCGCGCGAAGTCCTCCGCAGGCCGCCTGCGATAGTCCACGTCGCGCCCCATCGCGGCGCGCAGCCGCTTGGCGTACTGCGGTCGCGTCCACTTGAGCGACGCGACGTGACCGGTCACACGCACGGGCCGAATGGAAGACCTCGGCGCGCCAGGTTTGGTGAGCAGATGGCGCACGACCTCGACAGAGTGGCACATCATATCGTTCAGCACACCGCCGCCCTGCAGCGAGCCCTGCCAGAACCAGGGCATGTGCGGGCCGCTATGCTCCTCGGCGGCGCGCGCGAGGTACGGCCGCCCGGTGAGCGCCGCGCCTCGCGCCCAGATCAGCTCACGGCCACGGGTGATGTCGGGTGCGAAGAGCTGGTTCTCGAGGTATCCGGTGTTCAATCCTACGCTCGCCGCGAGCTTGGCAACTTTCTTTGCCTCGGCGACGTTGCGCGCGAGTGGCTTCTCGCAGGCAAGTCCTCGCAGCTCGCCCGCGCCACGCTTGATGGCGGTGACGATCTCTTCGACGTTGGCGATACGCGCGTGATTGGGCCCGCACAGCCAGATCGCATCGATCGCAGGGTCGGCCACCATTTCGCGAATCGAGCGATACGCCCGCGCCTCACCGATCTCGAGCGTGCGAGCGTATTCCGCGGCTGCCCACGCATTCTTGCGATTGGGACTCCAGATGCCGAGCACGTCGGCGTCACGGACACCCGCGAACGCCTGGATGTGGAAGCGCGCGTTGAACCCGCTCCCGACGAACCCTATGCCGAGCCGCCCACCGCTCACTGGACCGGGATGCGCGTGTTCATGAGGTCCTGCGATACTCCGAGCTTGGCCATCGCTTCCGCCGAGCATCCCTGCCAGTTGGGATTGAAGACGTTGCCTACGAAGCGAACGTCCTGCCACCCCATCGCGCTGGAAAAGAATCCGCCGGCGGTGAGATCGCGAAAGCGTGTGAAGAACGCCGCGCCGTGGCTGTGCTCTGGCTTGGCGCGCGCGGGCCACGCGATGTCGTCGAGCACGTGGCGTCTTTGTTCATCGGTGCATCGAACGAACGTAGCGCCGAACCGCTCATGGCACTCGAAGTCGAGCCAGCCGAGCCCTCCGCGCATCGCGACCCTGCTGGATTCGGACGCGTCCTTGTCGGAGAAGAGGAAGTCCATGTACTCGGGAACCTTCGCCTCCGTTGCGCTGCCGGAGCGCTCGTCGTGCGGGATCACGTAATCCGCAAGCATGCGCACCGTCTCCCACTCACTGCTCGTAAAAAACGTGGGGGCATAGGCCTGATCATCCTCCGCGAACGCGCGGGTCGCGCGCTCGAGTTGCGGGGGAGTGAGATCCCACGCCAGCGCGAAGGGAAGCGCGGCCATCGCCTTGACCGCGTCACGGCGGGAGACTTCCGTCATAGGGCCCTCGCTCTGATCTGATCGCGGATGTAATCCGACGTGCGCCACGCGAGCGCCATGATCGTCCAGGTCGGGTTTTTGTCCGCCTGCGACACGAACGGCCCGCCGTCGGCAACGAACAGGTTCCTGCAGTCGTGCGCCTGGCAGTTGGCGTTGAGCACCGACGTCGCTGGATCGTGTCCCATGCGCGTGCCGCCGAGCTCGTGGATGATCTGGCCGCCTGTCGCGATGTTGTAATCCTGCTCCTTGGTCGGCATCGGCGAGAACACCTGCCCGCCCATGTCTGCGACGAGCGCGCGGAAGGTCTCCTGCATGTGCTTCACCTGGTTGATCTCGTAGTCGCTCCACTTCCAGTGGAAGCGAAGCACAGGGATGCCGAAGCGGTCCACGACGCTGGGATCTATCTCGCAGTACGAGTCGTCGTTCGGAATCATCTCGCCGCGTCCCGAAAACCCGATCGTCGCTCCGTAGTACTTGCGATAGTCATCCTTGAGCTGCTTGCCGTAGCCGCCGCCACCAGGATAGCGGTGGATGCCGCCCATGAAGCCCGCGCCAGGCGCGCGGATGCCGCCCCACACCTCTATGTGATAGCCGCGCGGGAAGTCGAGCTTGTCGTTGTCGAGCCACCAGGGCATGTACACGTGCATCCCACCCGCGCCGTCCTCGTTGTGCGCGACATGGTTCTCCATCGACGGTATGTAGCCCGCGACGTCGCTGCCGGTGGTGTCGGTGATGTATTTCCCGAGCGTCCCGCTGCCGTTGGCGAGTCCTTGAGGGAAGAGCGCCGACTTGGAGTTCATCAGGATGCGGGAGGATTCCAGCGCGCTCGCGGCCAGCACGACGACGCGCCCCCGCGCCTGCAATTCCTCGCCCGTGAGCTTGTTGACGTACGAGACGCCGGTAGCGAGGCCGTTGGGCGCGGTCGTCACCTCGCGCACCATGGAGTTGGTGAGCAGCGTCAGCTTGCCCGTCGCGAGCGCGGGGGCGATGAAGACGTCGGGGCTGGAGAAGTTGGATTTCGTGGTGCAGCCCCGGCTGCACTGGCCGCAGTAGTGGCACGCGGGCCGTCCGTTCAGCGGCTGCGTGATCACCGAGCGCCGCGCGGGGATGCAGGTGATGTCCAGATTGTCGCATGACTTTTTGACGAGCAGCTCGTAGCAGCGTGGCGCGGGCGGGGGATGGAAGATTCCGTCTGGCTCGTTGCGGATCCCTTCTCGGCTGCCGTAGATGCCGACGATCCTGTCGACCTCGTCGAAGTACGGGGCGACGTCATCGTACGAGATGGGCCAGTCGTCGCCGATGCCGTCCAGGGATTTGCGCCTGAAGTCGTCCGGGCCGAAGCGGAGCGAGATGCGGCCCCAGTGGTTGGTGCGGCCGCCGAGCATGCGCGCGCGCCACCAGAGGAAGCGCGAGCCGGGGGCGGTGGTGTACGGCTCGCCCTCGATCTCCCAGCCGCCGTCGCAGGCGTCGAACTCACCGAACGGGCGCAACCGGGTTGCGGCGCCCCGGCGGGGCGAAGCGTAGGCGGGAACCAGCATCGGCGAGTCCTTGGACGCGTACCAGGGGCCGCCGGCCTCGAGCAGGAGTACGTTGGCTCCGGCCTTGGTGAGCGCGTAGGCCGCCATTCCTCCGCCCGCTCCGGATCCGACTATCACCACGTCGTACGTCGTGTTCTGAGTCATCTCCGCCGGTAGTTTGGAGTTGTCGGTTCGGGTGGCCCGCGGCCGGCCACCCCGGGAGAAACTACGAAGGGCAGCGCGGGATGACTAGAACCGTCTGCGGTCGCACTCACGGCCGCAGCGATCGGAGGTAGGCGTAGGATCACGCCGTACAGAAAACCGTCACCGGCGGAGCGGAGCAGATGGCGGGATTAAGCATGAAATCGTACACGATTTTAGTCGCTTTCCGACTGTAAATAGGTTACCCTCATACATATCAGACCGCGCTCACGTTGAGCTCCCCGGCCGAGCATTCAGAATCGACATCGGACAAGGTACCACTGGTAACCTTTGCCGTCCTCCTGGGTGGTTCCCCAAG
>JBKJKB010000076.1:0-3072 GCA_046597675.1 Gemmatimonadaceae bacterium | reverse complement strand
ATGGGCAGCATCGGCCGGCTCGACTGTCACCGCGCGCGGCTCCGGCTCGAGCATGTCCGGCGGCGCGATCGGCGACGGTCTGATCATCGATCTTTCCCTGATGAAGGAGATCACGCTCGACCATGTTACCGGCCGCGTCTGGTGCGGGCCCGGCGCGCTCCGCGGCGACATCGAGCGCGCCGCCAGATCGGCCGGTCTCAGATTCCCGGTGGATCCCTCGAGCGGCGAGTTCTGCACCATCGGCGGGATGGTCGCGACCAACGCCTCGGGCGCGCACACTCTGAAGCACGGCGCCACCCGCCGCTGGGTAACCGCGCTCGACTGCATCTTCGCCGACGGCTCGCGCGCCACCATTCGCCGCGGTGACCGTCGCTACTCGTCCGAGACCGGCGCTCCCCCGCTCGACCGCGTCGAGCGAAGTCTCCGCGCCTCGCTCACGGAGACCGGCGCGGCCGTGCGCCACGCCGGCGTCCGCAAGGAATCCTCCGGCTACGGAGTCGCCGATTTCGCCCGCACCGGCGACGTCATCGACCTGATCGTGGGAAGCGAGGGCACGCTCGCGCTCGTCGTCGGCGTCGAGCTCGAGCTCGCTCCGGTCGCCGGGGCTACGAGCAGTCTGCGCGCGACGTTCGCCGATCTCGACCAGGTCGCCTCCGCCGCATCGATGGTCCGCGAGCTCGGCGCGAGCGTGTGCGAGCTACTCGACTCCAGCTTCCTGGAGATCGCCGCGTCGGGCGGTGCACTCCCGAAGTGGATGCGTGGCGCTTCGGCCGTTCTCCTCGTGGAAGTTGAAGCCGAAGATCCTGCCGGCGCCGCGATCCTGACGAAAGGCATGAAAGCCGCGCTCTCCGAATGCGGTGCTTTGAGCGTCGAGCTCGCGTCGGTCGCCGCGGAGGAGCGCGAGCTGTGGGATCTTCGCCATGCCGCGAGCCCGATCCTGGCCAGGGATCCGATTCTGAAATCGGTGCAGCTGATCGAGGATGCCGCCGTCCCGCCCGAGCAAATGTCCGCCTACATCCGCGGCGTCCGTGCCGCTCTCGCCCGCCAGAAACTGCAATGCGTCATCTTCGGCCACGCCGGCGACGGCCACGTGCACGTGAATCCGCTCGTGGATGTTCGCGACCCGGCGTGGCGCACCAAACTGGAAACGCTGCTGAACGAAGTCACCTCACTCGTCACGACGCTGGGCGGCACCCTTTCCGGTGAGCACGGCGACGGGCGTCTGCGCGCTCCCCTTCTCCCCCGCGCATGGCGCCAGCCGAACGCGCTCGATCTTTTCCGAGTCGTGAAGGACACCTTCGACCCCGGCAATATCCTGAACCCGGGCGTGAAGCTCCCCCTCACCGGCCAGAAGCCGATCGAGATGGTGAAATTCGATCCCACCCTCGAACCGCTTCCCGCCCCCGCCCTCGCCGCTCTCGAACGCGTCTCTCGCGATAATGCCTACGCGACTCATCGCCTGTCTCTGCTCCACAAAAGCGCATAGCTTTGACTTCCACTGAGAACTGCAACCTAGTTGTCTTCGGCAGCTACCAGCTTGGCAGTTTTAGGTGGCAGTCGCAGTAGCCTTTCCCGAACCCCGCCCCCGTGTTCCACTCCGCTCCCAAGCTGACAATCCTCTCCCGGCCGGTCTTCACCGAGCCGCCCCATCTCCCGGTCAATTGGCTGGGGGAGTCTACGGACGGTGAGAAACTGGCCGAGTACGCCGGCCGCCTTTGCTACATGAGCCAGAAGAACCCGGCCAATCGACAGACCCGCGAGTACCTCGAGAACATCAAACGCCAGGGCCATGGCTCCGTGTTGGAACACGCCAACTACTCGGTGCTGGCCGAAGGAATCAGCAGATCGCTGACCCATGAGCTCGTGCGACATCGTGCCGGCTGGGGTTTTTCTCAGCAGAGCCAGCGGTATGTGGATGAATCTGCGGCTCAGTTCGTCATCCCTCCCGCCATCCTCGAGGATGAGGCGCTGGAGAAGGAATGGAAAGAGCAGGTGCTCGCCGCCCAAAAGTCCTACATCCATCTCGTCGACCAGCTCATGGAGCGCTACTCCTGGGTCGCCGACAAGGTCCACCGCCGCAAGATGGCCCGCGAAGCCGGCCGCGGCGTCCTCCCCAACTCGACCGAGACGAAAATCGTCATGACCGGCAACGCGAGAGCCTGGCGGACCATGCTCGAGCTGCGGTCGTCCGAGGGTGCCGAGCTGGAGATCCGCCGCTTTGCCATCGCCGCCCTCAGACTCATGCAATCCGAGGCGCCGGGCTTCTTTTCCGACTTCGAGATCTACACCGCCGACGACCGGCGCGAGGCCGCGCGCATCGCTTACCACAAAGTCTGAAAAGTTTTTTTCCGGCCGGAAAAATTTTTCTCCTATGAGAAATTTTTTTTCCGAAAAACTTTTCTCCGCGACGAAAATATTTCGTTGCGCGACCTTCCGGTAACTTTTATTATCCGCGCTGAAGTTTTCTTCCTTAGAGCGCGGGTACCGGATGACGAGAATCGGTTTCGCTTACAACCAGAAACCGGATCCAGCAGCAGATACTTCGCGCCACGGCGTGGGGGCTTCGTCGTCTTCGGTCGGAAGCCCGGGTAAAAACACCGTCCCCGCCGTCCCCGCCGGCGCCGACGAGTTCGCCGAGTGGGATTCGCCGGAGACCATCGCCGCCGTCGAGAACGCGCTGTCCGCCTATGGTGAAGTCGTCCGGCTCGAGGCCACGGCTGATTTTCCTGAAAATCTCAAGTCGGCCCGCCCCGACATCGTCTTCAACATCGCCGAAGGGCTGAACGGCCGGAACCGCGAGTCCCACGTCCCGGCCATCTGCGAGTTCACCGGCGTCCCGTACACCGGCAGCGACCCGTTCACCCTGACCCTCTGCCTGGACAAAGCCCGCGCCAAGGAGTCGCTGGCGTTCAACCAGGTGCCGACTCCTCGCTTCGCCGTGATTCGCAGCGTCGCCCAGATCGGACGCGCCATGGACCGGCTCAACTATCCGGTGTTCGTCAAGCCGGTCCACGAGGGATCCTCCAAGGGGATCACCGAAGCGAACTACTGCCGCACCCCCACTGACATGAT
>JBKJKB010000004.1:0-4115 GCA_046597675.1 Gemmatimonadaceae bacterium | reverse complement strand
CAATCGCGCCCGATCTGCTCCTGGCCGACGCGCTGATCACCTACGCCTTCGAGGCCGTCGCCGAATCCGCCTCGGGCGCCGAGCACTTTGCCCGGGACGCGATGGCTCGCCTGAGCGCGTTGGCTGGGTCGTGACCTCGCCTGATGGCGCGCGGCGCACGCGAGTCCGGGTCCCCTCCGCCTCCTACGCGCGCACACTACGCGCGCTAAGACGGAGGCTTCGGGGGCCCGCCCACCGGTCGTGGGCTCCGGCATCGTGTGGATGAACGACCGCGAACCCGGGAGCGTTCGCGCGCACCGCACACCGTCGCTCGCAATCACGCGCTGCCCAGCGATCCGATGTGGGCCATGGCCTCCCGGGCGAACTGCTCGGCGCCCGAGGCCGATTCGGCGACGGCTTCGAAGGCATAGGTGACCAGCGCGTCGGCCAGCAATAAATCGGGGGCGATGGCGGGAGTCTGGGGCTCGACTTGCAGCACGCGCCCCAGGACCCGCTCCCCGGCCTTCAGGAGGGCCGCAGGCGCATCGGCGAGGGGCAGGTCTCGCTCGTGGCCCAGCTCTGCGCGCAGGGCGTCAGCGAGGGCGGCTGGCGGGGGTGGGACACGCGAGTCGAGCCACTCGCCGAGCGTCACTTGGCGGCGGCGAGATGGCGCCGGATGACGTCCGGAACGGTGGCGAGAAGCGCGGCGACATCCGTCGATTCCGGCAGGCCGGCCTGAGCCATGTGCGGCTTGCCCCCGCCGCGCCCGCCGACGGCCGCGGCGATCTCCTTGAGAACGTTGTCGGCGCGAACTCCGCGGCCGCGCAGGTCGTCGCTCACTACGGCGAGCAGCGTGCGCTTGCCGTCATCGAGCGTGGCGACGAGAACGGCGGCGCCGGTGCCCATTCCTTCGCGCAGAGAATCGCCGATAGCCTGCAGAGATTTCAAATCAGAAGCTTCGACGGACGATGCGATCACACGCACGCCGTCGACCGTTTGCGAGCCTTCGATCAGCGCGCCCGCGCCATTGGTCGCAGCTCCGGTACCGAAGCTTCCGCCCGACCGGCGCGCTTCAGCGAGCTGGCGATCCGAATCCTTGCCCTTCTCCAGCAGAGTCTGCACGCGCTTCACCGCACCACCCGGCTGCGCGCGCACGAGCCGTTCTATCTCCGCCAGTTCACGTTCTCTCTCGAGCATCATCGCGAATGCGCCGGGGCCCGTCACTGCTTCGATCCGGCGCACGCCTGCGGCGACGCCGGTCTCGCTGGCGATGCGGAAAAGCCCGATCTCCGCCGTGTTTCGCACGTGCGTGCCGCCGCACAGCTCGATCGACACGCGGGGCACTTTGACTACTCGCACGACGTCGCCGTACTTCTCGCCGAACAGTGCCATCGCTCCTTCGGCGATCGCGTCGGCATAGCGCTTCTCTTCGAACGCCAGCGGCGTCGCAGAAAAAATCGCGCGGTTCACGTGCTGCTCCACCACCGCTACCTGCTCCGGCTTCATCGGGCCGTTGTGCGTGAAGTCGAAACGCAAACGATCCGGCGCGACGAGCGACCCGGCCTGGTGCACGTGCTCGCCGAGCACTTCACGTAGCGCGGCGTGCAACAGGTGCGTCGCCGTGTGATTGCGCTCGGTGTCGAGACGGCTGTCGCGGGGAACGCGCGCGGTGGCCGGGCCAAACCGGAATTCGCCCTCGAGCTTCCCCGCTACCGCGAGCTTCCCCTCGACGCGGCGAACCTCGTCGACTTCGAGACGCCAGCCGTCGCCGATGACTTCGCCGGCGTCGGAGACCTGGCCGCCGGATTCGGCGTAGAAAGGTGTTTCGCGGAGGACCAGGGCCGTTCTGTCGTTGCCCAGCGCTTTTCGAGCGATAACCTCGGTCTGTACTTCGGTGCTGTCGTAGCCGACGAACGTCTGGGCTGGGACGGTGGAGACACCGCTGCCTGGTGCAGGCTGCCCACTAATATCTGCCCGCCCGGGAGGAAGCGCGCTGTTGGCTGGTCGCTGTGGATTTCCAGCGATCGGATCCGAACCTTCGTCCGCTTCGCCATGCCCGGGTTCCGCCACTTCATACTCGGCGGTTCGCGCGCCGAAGTGGATTTCCTGCCGCGGAACTTCCCATCCGCCGGCCAGATCTTCGGCGGTGGACACCGCGATCTTCTTCGACTTGCGCTCCTGCTGCGATTGCGTGCGCTGCGCGCCGAGCGAGCGCTCGAAGCCCGCGATGTCGACGGTGTAGCCGCGCTCGGCAGCCATGAGCTGCGTCAGGTCGATGGGAAATCCGAAGGTGTCGTACAGCCGGAACGCGTCCTCGCCGGAGATCGTGCCTTTGAGATCGGTCGAGCCCTGCGTGGTGGAGCGCGGGGCGAGCTCCTCGAAGCGCCGCATGCCGCCTTCGATCGTCGCGAGGAAACGTTCCTCTTCCGCGCGAGTGGTGTCGACGATGTGCTTCCGACGGTGGCGCAGCTCGGGGTACGCGTCGCCCATCGAGGCAATGACGGCCTCGACCACCGCGTGCAGAACCGGGCGGTTTACGCCGAGCAGCCAGGCGTTGCGCACCGCGCGGCGGAGGATGCGGCGCAGCACGTACCCGCGACCTTCGTTGGACGGAAAGACGCCGTCGGCAAGGAGGAACGCTACGGCGCGCGCGTGGTCCGCTATGACCCGGTGCGAGGCGTAATTCCCCTTTGATCTGGAATCGCCGGAGCTGCTCGCGGTCGCGGCGAGCTCGAATTCAGTGCCACGCGGATCGTATTGCACGCCGGTTTCCTTCGATACGGCGGCGATGATTGGCGCGAAGAGATCGGTGTGGAAGTTGTTCGTCTTCCGTTGCAGCGCGGCGGTGACGCGCTCGAGGCCCATCCCGGTATCCACCGACGGCTTCGGGAGCGGAACCAGCGTTCCGTCCGGCTGCTTGTCGTACTGCATGAAGACCAGGTTCCATATCTCGAGGAAGCGCCCGGCCTCAGCGCCCTCGACGAAAGCGTCGAGCGAGAACTCCTTGCGATCCAGCTCGGTCCACTCGCCCGCAGCGCCGGCCGGGAACGCCCAGTCGTCCGCGATGTGCGCGAGGTCGACGTAAATCTCCGAGCACGGTCCGCATGGGCCGGTGTCCGCCATCTGCCAGAAGTTGTCCTTGTCGCCGAGTCCGTAGATGCGTGACGGGGCGAGTCCCGCTATCTCGGTCCAGAGAGCGCGCGCGTCGTCATCCGTGTGGTGGACGGTGATACGCAGGTGCTTCGGGTCGAGCTTCAGGTCGACGGTGAGAAACTCCCACGCGAAGCGGATCGCGTCGCGCTTGAAGTAGTCGCCGAAGGAGAAGTTGCCCAGCATCTCGAAGAACGTGTGGTGCCGCGCGGTGTGCCCGACCTGCTCGAGGTCGTTGTGCTTGCCGCCGGCGCGAACGCACTTCTGCGAGGACGCGGCGCGGCGCGATCCGCCCGGCGGCTCGGCGGCTCCGAGAAAGACCTTCTTGAACGGCACCATGCCGGCGTTCGTGAACAGCAGCGTGGGGTCGTCCACCGGCACGAGCGATGCGCTCGGCTGCACGGTGTGTCCGTTGCGCTGGAAGTACGCGAGAAACGCGCTACGTATCTCCGCCGATTTCATTCGCCAAATGTAAGTGAGTTTGGGGTTCCCGGTCGTACGGGTGTGGTTATCGTGCACAGCGCACACGGAGCCCGGCCCCCTCCGCGTGCTACGCGAGCAAACGGCGCTCGCTAAGACGCACGCTTCGGGGGCTGGGCTCCGTGTGCGCTCGCGGCATGGGAGCGACCGGACGACCGGCAACCCCAAGCATCTCGCATGGCAAATGGGTCGGCGGAGATTGACTACCCACGCACGAACCGCATCAGTAGTGTGTAGTCGCCGCCGTCGCCGTGACGGAGGGCGGCTATGTACCGCGCGCGGAGATCGGCATCACTCCCCTTCGCGCTGCTGCCCCAGGTGAACAGCGGTCGACGCCAGGAGCGCAGCAGCAGGTCGGTCGCGAGGCGCGCATGGCGGCCGTTGCCATTCGGCCAGGCGTGGATGTGGACGAGCTCGTGATGGAATCTCATCGCGAGCTCGTCCACATCCACGCCTGGCCGAATGGCAACGGCCGCCATGCGCGCCTCGCGACCGACCTGCTGCTG
>JBKJKB010000321.1:0-4210 GCA_046597675.1 Gemmatimonadaceae bacterium | reverse complement strand
TCCTCGATCAGAATCTCGTAGACATCGATCGGAGCCTCCACCGGTACCGACAGCGGAAACTCGCCGGCACCGAGCGTGTAGCTGTACGCGAGCTGCTTTACGCCGGGCGGGAGCGGGGCGACCACGCGCACGCGCCCGCCGGTAAACGTCACGGCCTCGGCCGGCATGTCGCCCTGCTCCATCTTCGGGTCCCTCGCGTTCTTCGGAAGCAGCGCGCTGAACGTCGGCGGCGCCGAGGGCCGGGGACTGACGAGAGTGACGGTCGTGTCGTTGGACAGCTCGAAGACCTCGGTCACCGTACGCACGCCGGCTAGCGTCGGCGCCGACACGACGATGTGGCGGCCGCGAATCGTGATCGGGATGCGACTGGATGTAGTGTCGAACACCACGATCTGCGCCGGTTCTCCGCTGACGTTGCTGAACGCGAGGGGGACCGTGAAATACGTCACGCCGTGATGCGTCGCCGACACGAAGTAAACGGCGTCGGGAGAGCCACTTCGGTGGTACGAGTAGGAATACCGTCCGCTGGCATCGCTGCGCGCCGAATCGAGCGGGCCCGCTGAATCCGGGCCGACGCGATGCAGCACAGTCCACGCACCAGCCACCGGCTCCATCACTTCGGGCCCCGGTCGCACGATCCGCCCGTCCACGCGATCCGGCGAAGCGGCCGCCTGCAGGAGCAGGACGGCGATCCTACATATTGAACTTGCCAAAATCTTCCGGGCGGAGATTCTCGAGATACTGCTTCAACGTCTCGGCGCTGCTGTCGGGCTCGTCTTCCGGCTGAACGATCGGGAATTCCGGCTCCTCACCCTCGGCGTCGTCCACGAGCAGAGCCGTCAGCAGCGACGACTGCGCGAAGATCGGCGCGGCGAAACGCAGCGCGATGGCGATGCTGTCGGAGGGCCGCGCGTCGATCTGAACCATGCCGTTCGGCATCGCGACGTGCAGCTCCGCGAAGAACGTGCGGTTCTGCACCTTGGTTATGTGGACCCGTCTCAGAGAACCGCCCATCCCGACGATCAGGTTCTTGCACAGATCGTGAGTCAGCGGGCGCTCGCGCTTGATGCGGTTCATCTCGATGACGATCGACTCCGCTTCCGGCTGCCCAATCCAGATCGGCAGGAGCCGGGAGCCTTCCTTCTCCTGGAGAATCACGACGTAGGAGTTGGAAGAGCGGTCGAGGCCGAGCCGCATGACATCGACTTCAACGAGTTCCATGGATGGAAATTACTAAGAGGACTGGTGCGCGGTGACTACGGCACCGGGACCCGCTCCGGCCGCTACGCGAGCTTCGCTCGCTAAGACGCGGCCTACGGGGTCCCGGTGCCGTAGTCACCAATCACTAGTCACCAGTCACCAATCACTAGTCACCAGTCACCAGTCACTTCACAGCCTTCTTCAGCGCTGCGACGCGGTCCGTCCGCTCCCAGCTGAACAGCGTCGAGCCTTTCGGGCCCTTCCTCGGCGTGCGCCCGAAGTGACCGTAGGTGGCCGTCTCGCTGTAGATCGGCTTGCGGAGATCCAGCGCCTGGATGATCCCGCGCGGAGTCAGATCGAACACTTTCTCGACCGCGCGCATGATCGCCATTTCCGGCACCGTATTGGTTCCGAACGTGTCGACCATGATCGAGACCGGCTGCGCTACGCCGATGGCGTAAGCCACCTGTACCTCACAGCGCCGTGCCAGCTTGGCCGCAACTATGTTCTTCGCGACCCAGCGCGCGGCGTACGACGCTGACCTGTCGACCTTCGACGGGTCCTTGCCGCTGAACGCCCCGCCACCGTGACGGCCCATGCCGCCGTAGGTGTCGACGATGATCTTGCGGCCGGTCAGGCCGGCGTCACCCTGCGGACCGCCCACGACGAAACGGCCCGTGGGATTGATGTGGTACTTGATCGACTTGTCGCGCAGTCCCTTCGGCACCGTCGGCTCGATGACGTCCCTGATGATCGCCGCGCGGATCTTCTTGTTGGTCACATGGTCCGCGTGCTGCGTGGAGATGACGACGGTGTCCACGGAAACCGGGATGCCGTCCTCGTAGACCACGCTGACCTGCGACTTGCCGTCGGGACGCAGCCACTTGCCCGCGGACGTGCGGCGGTATGCCGCGAGCGCTTCGGTCAGTCGGTGCGCGAGCTGGATCGGAAGCGGCATGAGCTCGGGCGTCTCATCGGTCGCGTACCCGAACATCATTCCCTGATCGCCGGCGCCGCCAGTGTCGACTCCCTGGCCGATGTCACGCGATTGCTTGCCGATCGTGCTGATGACTGCGCACGTCTTGTAATCGAAGCCGTACGAGGCATCGTCGTAGCCGATCTTCCTGATCGTGGCGCGGACTATGTCCGGGAAATCGACATACGTGTCCGTCGTGATCTCGCCCGCGATGCACGCGAGGCCGGTGGTGACGAGCGTCTCGCACGCCACGCGGGCGGCGGGATCTTTTTCCAGAATGGCGTCGAGAACAGCGTCGGAGATCTGGTCCGCGACTTTGTCGGGGTGTCCTTCTGTGACCGACTCGGATGTAAAGAGATAGCGGTCGAGCAAGGTTTTTTGGGCCGGAGAAAAGGGAAAGCCGGCAACGGAGTCGCCGGCGGATTCAAGGTGCTTGGTTCGAAGGTGCGTCGCCGTGCCGGGTTACGGCCCAGCCGAGCTTTCAAAGGTATGACCGTCCACTACCACGGGCAACCCATAGCGCAGGAAGGGGGCGTCGCCGAACGCCGAAAAGAGCCGCTCGGCGAGGGCGTCGTGCGCCGCCTGCGCCGTGTCTGCCGCCACCGCCGCGGCCGCCGCCTCGCGCGCGATCTCCGCGCTGACGCCCCGCACGATCCGCTTCACCAGCGGAACCGAGCGCGGGGCCACACTCAGCTCTCTGACTCCCAGCCCGATCAGGGCGAACGCCATCACCGGCTGCGAGGCCATCTCGCCGCACACGGCCACCTCCAGACCGGCCTGGTGTCCGATCTCGACAGTGCGCTGAATGAGCCGGAGCACCGCGGGATGCAGCGGCGTGTAGCGCGAGGCGAGATTGGCGTTGCCACGGTCCACGGCCAGCGTGTACTGTACGAGGTCGTTCGTGCCGACACTGAAGAACGCGACGTCCTTCACGAGCGTGTCCGCCGCGATCACCGCCGCGGGCGTCTCGATCATGACGCCGAGCGGAATGTCGTGCCGGTAGTCGACGCCCCGCGCGTCGAGCTCGACCGCGGCTTCGGCCAGCAGCACTCGTGCCTGGCGCACTTCGGCCACGGACACGATCAGCGGCAGCATGATGCGAACGTCGCCGTGCAGCGCCGCCCGCAGCAGCGCCCGGAGCTGGGTCTTGAAAAGCTCCGGCTCGTCGAGGCACATGCGGATCGCGCGCCAACCGAGAAACGGATTGGCCTCCGCCGGGTAGCCGCCAACCGGAAGCTTGTCGCCGCCGAGATCGAAGGTCCGGATCACGACCGGATGGCCATCGAACGCCTTCACTACGCGCGAATACTCGCGGTACTGCTCTTCTTCGTCCGGCATCGTCGCGCGGCCAACGACCAGGAATTCGGTGCGCATCAGACCCACGCCTTCCGCGCCGCTGTGTGAGGCCTGTTCGGCTTCTTCCGGCAGGTCCACGTTCGCGCGGAGCGTAATCCGCACGCCGTCGAGCGTCAGCGGCTCGGCGGTCACGAGCTGGTGCAGCTCGATCTCGTCCGCCTGCTCGCGAAGGGCGCGATCCCTGTATGCCGCGACGTGCTGCTCCGTCGGGTTCACTATCAGCAAGCCGGACGACCCGTCGAGAATCGCCAGCTCGTGACCGTGCAGACGCTCGACCGCATCGCGCAGTCCCACCACCGCGGGCAATCCGAGGGAGCGGGCTAGAATCGCGACATGGGACGTGCGCGTGCCCGCGTCGGTGGCGATCGCCGCGATCGCGTTCCGGTCGAGCTGCACCGTGAGGCTCGGCGTCAGATCGTGCGTGATCAGGATCGCGTTCGCTCCCGCAGGAAGATCCACGGGATCGTGGTCGGGGAGATCGAGCAGAATCGAGAGCACCCTGATGTGCAGATCCACGAGGTCGCCCACGCGCTCGTGAAGCATCGCATGGGCGTGCTTGGCGAAATGCTGCCGCCACTCGAGCATTACCAGGTCGAACGCCTTCTCGGCGCCGATATTCTGGCGCACCAGCGACTCGACCTCTCCGACCAGACCGGCATCGTCCAGCATCGACGCCTG
>JBKJKB010000041.1:0-5615 GCA_046597675.1 Gemmatimonadaceae bacterium | reverse complement strand
CGCCCGCTCATTCGCGGCGAAGAAGGTCTTCGTGGGATTCTCGCGCCGGAGACGGTGCAGAATGCCGACTTCCGTCGCAACGATGAATTCGCTGGCCGGTGACTGCGATGGCCGGCGCATCATCCCTTCAGTTGAGAGTATCTGCATCCCCTCGGCGCTGACGTCGCCCGCCGAGACTGCTTCGACCACGCTCGAAGCGCAGCCACACTCGGGATGGATCAGAAACTCCGCGCCAGGGTGCGCCGCACGCTGCAGGTTGATGTGCTCGGGGTCGATGCCCGCGTGCACATGGCACTCCCCCATCCAGACGTGAATGTTCTCGCGGCCCGACACGCGGCGGACGTGCGCGCCGAGAAACATGTCCGGCAGAAACAAAATCTCCTTATCCGCGGGGATCGAATTGATCACTTCGACGGCGTTCCCCGACGTGCAGCAGTAGTCGCTCTCCGCCTTCACCTCGGCGGTCGTGTTGACGTAGGACACCACGACCGCACCCGGATGCTCCGTCTTCCACCTGCGGAGCTCCTCGGCGTCGATGCTCGCCGCGAGCGAGCATCCGGCGGCTAGATCCGGCAGCAGGACGGTCTTGGCGGGCGAGAGGATCTTCGCGGTCTCGGCCATGAAGTGGACGCCGCAGAACACGATCACGTCCGCCTGGGTGCGCGCCGCCTCCCGGCTCAGGCCCAGGGAATCGCCGACGTAGTCGGCCACGTCCTGCACCTCCGGCCGCTCGTAGTTGTGCGCGAGGATGACCGCATTCTTCCGGCGCGCAAGCTCCTTGATCTCCGCCTGCAATGCGCTGACGTCGTGCTCCGCGATAACTACCATATGATATGCTTTCCTCTCCACTTCTGCTTCGGACGCGGGAAGTCGCTGCGGAAATGGCCGCCGCGCGATTCCCGCCTGAGCAACGCCGCCCCCGCTATCAGCCGTCCCGTCGCGATCATGTTAGCCTCCTCGGTCGCGCCGATCGGAAGCCGTGATTCGATCGCATCGAGCGCCTCCAGGCATTTCTTCAATCCTCTGCCGGACCGGTAGATCCCGGCTTTCTCCCACATCACGCGTCGCACTTCGTCGGCGGCAACCTGCGCGGCCCCGCGGTCACGAAGCGGGGGCGCCGTCCAGGGCGATTTCTTCGGCACTTTAGTCAGTCGCTCCATCTTTATCATATCGCGCGCGACGCGCTCAGCGAATACCAGCCCCTCCAGCAGCGAGTTGGACGCGAGTCGGTTGGCACCGTGCACTCCCGTGCTGGATACCTCGCCGCACGCATACAGCCGCTGCAAGCTCGAGCATCCCGCGAGGTCCGTGACTACGCCGCCCATCATGTAATGCGCCGCGGGAGTCACCGGAATGAGCTCATCGCGAGGGTCGATGCCCCGCGCGCGACAGAGCGCAAAAATTCCTGGAAACCGCCTGGCAAAGGATTTTCCGAGCCGCCGCGCGTCCAGCCAGACCTTGCTCCCTTCCGACTGCTGGAGAAAAATCTCCCGCGCCACGATGTCGCGCGGAGCGAGCTCGGCGAGCCGGTGTCGGCGGATCATGAACCGCTGGCCCGCGTCGTTGACCAGAATCGCACCCTCGCCACGCACCGCCTCGGATATCAGCGAGAGCGGGTTTTCCGGAGTGTCGAGCGCGGTCGGGTGGAACTGGACAAACTCCATGTCAGCGAGCTTTACGCCGGCACGCGACGCGATGGCGTAGCCGTCCCCGGTGGCGACGACTGGATTGGTCGTGTACCGGAAAACCTGCCCACAGCCGCCGGCCGCGAGTACCGTCGCGTCGGCGATGATCTCGACCGGTCGTCCGGAGACCGTGGCTCTGACGCCCGCGCACACCCCCCCATGCACGATCAAGTCGAGCACCCGCGTCTTCTCGAGGACTTCTATGTTGGGGCTCGCCTCCACGCGATCGATCAGCGTTCGCACGACTTCCGCGCCGGTCTGGTCGCCGTGCGCGTGCACGATCCGATGCCTCGAGTGCGCCGCTTCCTTCCCCAGGTGCAGCTTGCCCGTGGGACCGACGTCGAAGTCGGCGCCCGCCGTCTGCAGGTCGCGAACGCGATCGGGCCCCTCGGCCACGAGCACGTCCACCGCGCGCGCGTCGCACAAAGCGGCCCCGGCCGCGAGCGTGTCCTGCCGGTGGAGCTTGGCCGAGTCTCCCGCGCCGAGGGCTGCGGCGATTCCGCCCTGGGCGTACGCGGTCGCGCTGTCGAACAGGGAGCGCTTGGTGAGAACCATGACTGGGCCGCCGTCCTCTTCAGCTGCCCGCCATGCCGCGTGCAGCCCGGCAACACCGCTGCCGACGACAAGGAAACGCGTTCTGATCCGGTCCACAGCCATGGAGGGAATCTATTGGGCTGTTGGCCGCTGGCTGTTGGCCGCTGGCTGTTGGCTGTTGGCTGCCGGCTGCCGGCTGCCGCTCAGCGCCAATGCCGCCTTGCTCCCTTACGTCACCGGCGCGAAACTTACCCACCCATGCGCAAGCTCCTGATCACCGTCGCGATCCTGCTCGCGGTTCACGTCGCGTTCCTCGTGTTCAGTCCTCGCGGAACCGAGGCCGTAGCGGACGCGGATGCGACCAGGGTCGGGATCGTCCTGGACGTCGGCGGGCGCGGCGACAAATCGTTCAACGACGGCGCGTACGCCGGTGCGGACAGCGCCATGAGACGGCTCAACGCCGACGTGCGTTTCATCGAGCCCGGCGAAGGCGCCGACCGCGAAGCCGGCCTGCGGTTGCTCGCGGCGGAGGGGATGGACCTGATCATGGGGATCGGCTTCATCTTCACCGACGATCTCACTGTGCTCTCACGAGAATATCCGGATAGCAAGTTCGCGGGAGTGGATTTCGCGCTCGGCACCGACGATGCAGGGAATGTCGTTCCGCCGCCGCCCAACGTCGCCGCTCTCAAGTTTCGCGAAGAGGAAGGATCATTTCTCGTCGGCGCGCTCGCCGCCCTGGTCGGCAACTCGAAACGCGTCGGCTTCATCGGCGGGATGGACATCCCGCTCATTCACAAGTTCGAGGCGGGCTACCGCGCGGGCGTAAAGCACGTCTGCCCCGACTGCACCGTGATCGCGCAGTACGCCGGCGTCACACCCGAGGCGTTCGCGAATCCCGGCCGCGGCAAGGAGCTCGCGCTCTCGCAGTACCAGTCGGGCGTCAACGTCATCTTCCACGCCGCGGGCGCAACGGGTGGAGGTTTGTTTGAGGCCGCGCGCGCAACGGGTAAGCTGGCGATCGGCGTAGATGCCGATCAGGCGGCCGAAGCACCCGGAAGAGTTCTCACCTCGATGATCAAGGGAGTCAACGCGGCGGTGTACGACGCCATCGCGCGCGTCGAAGCCGGAACATTCAAGGGCGGAGTGTACTCCTTCGGCCTCGCGGAGGGCGGCGTCGGCTACGTGTACGACGACAACAACCGCGCGCTCATTCCCGAAGCCGCACACCGTCGAGTCGAACAGCTGAAGGCGGAGATCATCGCCGGCAGAATCAAGGTGCCGTCCACGCGATGAGCGCGCACCCGATCAGAATGGCGGGGGTCGACAAGTCGTTCGGACCCGTCCGCGCCAATAGAGCCGCTTCGCTGGACGTCGCGCCGGGAGAGATCCACGCGCTCGTAGGCGAGAACGGCGCGGGCAAGTCGACGCTCATGAAAATCCTCGGCGGGCTGGTGAAGCCCGACGCGGGCACCGTGGAAGTGAACGGCCGCGACGTTACCGGTTGGTCCACCTCGGACGCCATCGCGGCCGGCGTCGGAGTCGTGCATCAGCATTTCATGCTCGTGCCGACGCTGACGGTCGCCGAGAACGTCGTGCTCGGGAACGAGCCGAAGCGCGGTGTGATGTTCGACCGCGCCCGCGCACTCACTGACGTGAACGCACTCATTCAGAGAACCGGGCTAATCGTTCCAGCCGACCGGCGGGTCGCGGAGCTGTCTGTGGGCGAAGCACAGCGCGTCGAAATCCTGAAGATGTTGTACCGCGGCGCAAAGATTCTCATTCTCGACGAGCCGACTGCGGTGCTCTCCCCGCCCGACGTGCAGGAACTGTGGACGGTTCTACGAAAGCTGCGCGACGGCGGCGGTACCATCGTCCTGATCACCCATCGCCTCGACGAAGTGATCGACATATCGGAGACGATCACTGTCATGCGCGCGGGTGCGACAGTCGGACGAATGAAGACGTCCGAGACCACTCCGGCCGAAATCGCGAAGGCGATGGTGGGTCGCGATGTCGTGCTCTCCACGCCCGTGCGTGAGGCGATCAGGGGAGCGGCGGCGGCCGAATCGCATTCCACGACTTCGAGCGGCGCTGCGTTACTTGACGTCCGGGAGCTGTCGGTCAACGACTCGCGCCGCGTCCGCGTCGTGGACGGCGTCACGTTCACCATCCGTGCCGGCGAAGTGCTCGGAATCGCGGGCGTCGAAGGCAACGGTCAGACCGAGCTGGTCGAAGCGATCGCCGGCCTGCGCGATATCCTCGGCGGATCCATCTCCGTCTCAGGCCGGGACATTACGCGCGCGGGAGTAAAGGAGCGCCGAGACGCCGGTGTCGCGCACGTGCCGGAAGACCGGCACAGACGCGGCCTGATCCTGGAATACTCGATCGCGGAGAACCTTGTGCTCGGCGCGCAGGACGAGTTCTCGAAATACGGCTCGCTGGACGGCGCCCGGATCGAGGAGCATGCCCGCGAGCAGATTACGAAGTTCGACGTCCGCCCTCCCAGCCCCTCCCCCGCAGCTCGCACGCTCTCGGGCGGCAATCAGCAGAAAGTGGTCATCGCCCGCGAGATGGGGCGATCGTTCACCGTGCTGCTCGCGGCGCAACCCACGCGCGGAGTGGACGTCGGCGCGATCGAGTTCATCCACCACCAGATTCGCGAGGCACGTGCCTCCGGCAAGGCAATCCTGCTCGTATCGGCCGAGCTGAATGAAGTGCTGGCGCTCGCGGATACGATCGCCGTCATGTATCGCGGTAAGTTCGCGGTAACGATGCCTGCAGGGGAGGCGAGTCCCGAAGTGCTCGGCCCGTACATGACGGGCGGCAGGAGCCGGGACGCGGCATGAGCGAAAGCCTGCTCCGACGCGCCGAGGAGGCGCTGCTTCCGCCGATCGTCGCACTGCTGATAGCGCTGATCCTGGGCGACGTGCTGATCCTGCTGTTCGGCGAATCGCCGGCGCACGTGTACGGCCGGATGATCGAGGGTGCGTGGGGCAACCCGTACGGATTCGCGCAGGTGCTCTACAAGACGACGACGCTGACGTTTGCTGGACTTGGTATCGCGCTGGCGCTGCGCGCCGGGCTGTTCAACATCGGCGCAGAGGGACAGCTCGCGGCCGGCGCGTTCGCGGCGGCGCTGATGGGGATCTGGCTTCCGGCCGGCACCCCTGGGCTGCTGGCGATTCCACTCTGCCTGCTCGCCGCCGCGGCGGCTGGATTGTTGACGGGAGGACTGCCAGGAGTACTCAAGACGAAGT
Organism: Gemmatimonadaceae bacterium; assembly: GCA_046597675.1. GTDB lineage: Bacteria > Gemmatimonadota > Gemmatimonadetes > Gemmatimonadales > Gemmatimonadaceae > JACDCY01. The sequence continues at coordinate 136 of JBKJKB010000041.1, read as the reverse complement.
TCGGGGCGCACGAAGTGATCGTGACGATCATGCTCAACTTCATCATCCTCGCGCTGCTCAACTGGCTTATCGTGGAGCATCTCCGCGAGGCCGGCGCTGATCTCCGGAGTGTGCAGCGTGTCGGCCTCGCGGAGAT
>JBKJKB010000124.1:0-2564 GCA_046597675.1 Gemmatimonadaceae bacterium | reverse complement strand
GCAAAGTCAAGCGCTGCTGCGGCCAGCAACGCGGACCCTCCGAGGATGACCTCGCCCGCGCTCACACCGCGCTCCTCGCGCGCGAGGCCGCCCCCGACATCACCAATCTCTACGACGACGAACTGGCCGATCTGTGGGAGGAGATCCTCGACCTGCCGGCCCTGGACATCTCGCTGCTCGTCGAACTGCCCAAGCTCATCACTCCCGATCTGCAACGCCTGCGCGAAGCGATCGCCAACGACGACCCCGACTGGGGATGGGACGCCCTCACCGCCGTCGCTACACAGATCGACACACCCCGACAGCGTGCGCGACTCGCCGACGCGCTCATCGCGCTGCGCGACCAGCACCGCATCGACCGCGAACAAGCCGCCGCCGCGATCCTCGACCTCGACAGCCGCTCCACCCGCTTCATCGCCACCAGCCTGCTCGACGCCGTCGCCCTATCCGTCGGCGTGACCCACACCCCCGGAGGCCTCGAGATCGCGACGAAAATCGCTGCCTAACCACCTCCGTTTATCCGGGGGAAGTGGCTAGCTAGCTAGAGCTGACGCGACGGCACAGTAACCGCACCTATGAGTCCGCAGAGTTGTGGCAAGCGGTCCGCAACGCGAGCACTTACCGCTAGTACACACGCACACTCAGGCGGGCTGCCGCGTCTGAGCAGACTGAGCAGCAGAGACGGGTCGTCGGTCGCGAGGCTGACGACGCACGCATACAGAACCTTGTGGAAAATGCGTATGCCGTAACGGACGGCCTCCTTGGTGGGCGCCGAGATGAGATGAGAGTTGTCGAGTACGAAATCAAACGGCGTTCGATCTGTGTAGATATCAACGCCGCGCGATGCAAGAAACCGAGCGCGCGTCAGTCCGTCTTTTTCGTCAATGTGCGCCGCCGCTGCGGGTGTGTCGACCCCAGCTACCGATGACGCCGAAAACTGGCACTTCCACGCGCGAGAGAGCCTGTCGGAGCCGATCCACACGCACATCGGACCGTCTGGCACCAACCAGGGACCGAGTATAGAATCTACGACCAGCCGGTCGCTTTCGCGCACGGCATCGACGATCCTCCCATCGATGGCCTCTTCGATTTTACCATCGCCACGAAGAGCCTCAACCTCGCGCATCCGTTGGAACCAGAGTTGATTCTCGTCGTCGGTAGGCATTCCGAGCTCTTGAAGCAGAAGCTTCGTAAAATGTAAACAAGGGTAACCGAGGGCATGCGCTAAATGCAGACTGTGCGTAGTCTTCCCAGCTGCCGTCAGACCGCTCAGAAGCACCGTTGTCACTCCGACGCCCCAAGAAGCCAGGTTCCGTATCGGTGTTCATTGAGCTGTGCATCGAATCGTACGCGCGCGGCGAGCTCCAGGAAGTTAGCTTCTAGGATGTTGCCAACGACGGGCAACCTCCCGTTAACCGGATCGGGGACGCGCCCGAACACGTCACCCGACGGATTCAGCATTAGGTACAGTCCCACCTTGTCCCCATCCGACAGCGAGCTGATCTCGCGGATGTGTGGTCGGTGAAGTGCACGTACGGTTGTCACACACGCGTCGAAGCGGTCTTTACTGAGCTGATACTTAGCACGATTCATGTAGCCCGTCTCGATTGCGCTGAACTGCTGCAAGCTCCAGCGGACCAGGTGCTTACGGCCATGTAGCAATTCTCCGATCGCTGGCACCTCGGAGACGTTGGCGGCCGAGACTACCGTGCGAACGATGTACGGCATCGCTTCGTTTTCGAAGCGCTCAATGAGCGTAAGGACGCGTCCATGATTCCCGCTACGAGCGCGGAATGCGTCGTGCGACTCCGCGGTTGCTCCGTCCAGCGAGAGCCCGACCAGATCTGCCCCCAACAGCGCATCAAGGACGCGTGTGGTCTGTAGCTGTCCGTTCGTGAGGACCTCAACCGCGACACCGGCCGCCTGTGCATACGTCACAAGTTCGTGGAGGTCGCGTCGGAGGCTCGGATCGCCGCCAGTGAAGGCAATCTGTGCAATCCTTGCGGCCGCCAGACGGTTGATGGCTTCCATGGCCTGGTAGGTGTCCAGCGGTTTTCCTCGACTTCGGAAGCAGAACGGGCAGGCAAGATTGCACTCGGACCAGCAATCCCAGTGAACGCGAGTGATAACATCATGCCCCGCCACGGACTCGCCTCCACAACCTAATTGCGCGCGTGCGATTCTCGTCTAAGGCTGCCACGAGAGCGGCGATTGCTGCCCCCGCTAACAAATTCTGTGGCCCGTCCGCGCTCACGGCCAGCGATGCAGGAACCAGGCACGCAGTGGCGAGAGTCCAGCGCGTTCTCTTGATGTGCCACCTTAGTCGTCCGATGGCGCCTATGGGCTCGGCTTCCGCCCAAGCGTGCTCAAAATAGCCTTCGTAGAGCCTTATGAGGTTACCCGCGTTACGGTACGCAACCAACATCTCGCCTTCGAGAGAGCGCTCGGCGAGCGGCTCGTGGACGTCAAGTCGCAGGAGCTCGCCGTCGCGGCAGAATGAACTCGGACAATCCAAAGATTGGGCGTCGTGCGCCACCCTGATCTCGACGTTAGGCCAGCCATGC
>JBKJKB010000267.1:0-7308 GCA_046597675.1 Gemmatimonadaceae bacterium | reverse complement strand
CAGTGTGGCAGCGCAGGATCGCACCGTCCCGGGAACCGCCGACAGCGCGGGCGCGCTAATCCTCTCGCTCACCGAAGCTGTGCGGCTCGCCGAGCAGAAGAGCCACGAAGTGAGGATCGCGCGCGCGGGCGTCACGCGAGCACGCGGCCTCGAGCTGCAGGTCTCGAGTCAGCTCCTTCCGCAGCTTTTTGGCTCGGCCGGCTACACCAAGACGCTGCGGTCGCAGTTCTCCGCGCTGGAGAGCCCGGATACGTCCACCTCCACGTCGCCGCCGGGCCCATGCGAGCAGTACCTGCGCGAGCCCGCAGCCACGCCGGCTGAACGGCTGGCAGGTCTCGAGGACGCGCAACGATGCGCGCTCGGATCGAATCCATTCGGCGGATTCGGCAACCTCGGTTTCGGTGCGGCCAACCAGTATCAGCTCGGTCTCTCGCTGTCACAGAACATCTTTGCGGGCGGCCGCATCCGCTCGCAGATCGCGGCGGCTCGCGCGGGTCGACGTGCGGCCGAGGTGACGCTCGCTTCGGAGCGCGCCGAGGCAGCGTTGACGGTAGCGCAGGCTTATTTCGATGCGGCGCTCTCGGCGCGCCTCGCCGCGATCGCCGAGCTTTCGTTGCGCCAGTCCGACGCTGTCGTTTCGCAGGTTCAGCTGGCCCGCGACGTCGGGCGAACTTCCGAGTTTGAGCTGCTGCGTGCGCGGGTCGCGCGCGACAACCAGCGGCCGATCATCATTCAGCGACAGGGCGAGCGCGAGATCGCGCTGCTGCGCCTGCGCCAGCTGTTGGACCTTGCGCTCGACGTGCCGGTGCAGCTGGCGACTCCCGTGGATGACACCGCCGCGGTGTACGCGGCTATCGCGCCGATCAGGATCTTGACCGAAGGCGACGATTTCGAGTCCCGCGCTCCCGTGCGCGCGGCGCGGGCTGGAGTGGACGCGGGCCAGGCATCGTTGCGGGCCGTCCGGGCGCAGCGCCTTCCAACGGTGTCGCTCACCTCCAACTACGGTCGCGTTGCGTTCCCGACGAGCGGATTTCCGGGCAGCGGCGACTTCCGCGAAAACTGGACTATCGGAATTGCAGCCCAGGTCCCGCTGTTCACCGGCGGCCGGCAGCGCGGCGAGGAAATGTCGGCGCGCGCGGCACTGGACGAATCGCGTGCAAGACTCGAGCAGACCCGCGATCTCGCGGCACTCGACGTCCGTGTCCAGGAGACGGCACTGGCTCAGGCACGCGGTGCGTGGGAAGCGAGCGCGGGCACCGCGGAGCAGGCGGAGCGAGCGTACAGCATCGCGCAGGTGCGATATCGCGAAGGAATATCTACGCAGCTCGAGCTCGATGACTCGAGACTTCTGCTGGAGCAGGCGCAGGTGAACCGTGCGACCGCGGCGCGCAATCTTCAGCTGGCGATCGTGCGCGTGGCATTACTGCAGGACCTGCCGCTGCAGCTGCAATCGGCCGGCATTCAGATCCCGGTGACGCAGCCGGCGCCGCCCGAACCGCCGCGCACCAACACCACGCAGCCGCAAAGACAGCGAGCGGCGCAACAGCAGATACCGGGAACCTCAATTCCATGAGCGCTTGCACACTTCGCGCGGTCGCATCTCTTACGCTCGTCGCAACAGTTCTGGGGTCGTGCCGCAGCGAGGCGGACGACGCAGCGGCGGCGACGGCGGCGACGGCGGCACAACCCGTCACAGTCGGCCCGGAAAACCTCGTGGTTGTCACCGCTCGTCCGTTGATATCAGGACCGGCGTTCTCCGGCACGCTGCGACACGAGCGGGAAGCGAGCGTTCGGGCGCAGATGGCCGGGAGCGTGCTGCAGACATATGCGGATCAGGGACAATCGGTGGCCACGGGAACCGTGCTCGCACGAATCGAGGCAGGCGGCACCGACGACTCCTATCTCTCTGCGCGCTCCGGGGTGACCGCCGCGGAAAATTCGCTGGCGATCGCCAAGCGCGAGCTGGAAAGAGCGCAACGGCTGCACGAGGCCGGGGCGATCGCGGAGCGCGAGCTTGAGATGGCGCGGGCGGCGGTGACCAACTCGCGGGCCGTGCTTGCTGATGCCAGAGCGCGGATGGCATCGGCTGCCAAGCAGCTTGGCAACGCGACCGTCCGTGCACCGTTTGCGGGCGTCGTCGGCCAGAAGAGCGTTTCGGCGGGCGATGTCGTCCAACCCGGAACTCTGCTGTACACGGTGGTAGATCCGGGAAGCATGCGGCTCGAGGCGGCCATTCCGGTCGAGCAGCTGCGCGACGTGCGGGTCGGGCTCCCCGTCAAGTTCAGCGTCAGCGGTTACGGCGACCGCGAATTTCTCGGTCGCGTGACGCGCGTCAGTCCGGTAGTGGATCCCGTGACGCGCCAGGTGCAGATCGTCGCTTCGATTCCGAACACAGGACGCGCGCTGGTTGGCGGACTGCAGGCAACCGGGCGTCTCTCGACGAGCACGCGCAACGGTCTCGTTGCGCCCGAAGCGGCGATCGACGAGCGTGGCTCGGCGCCCACCGTGCTCCGCGTGAAGCGTGGCGTCGTGGAACGCGTGAGCGTGGCGCTGGGTGCCAGGGATGAGGCCGGGGAGCTCGTCGAGATCAGCGCCGGCGTGCAGGCGGGCGATACGCTGCTCGTTGGCGCGGCTCGCGGGATCACTCCCGGCACGCCGGTGAGAATCGTCGTCGCCGTCGGGGACACAGCGCTGCGATCCGCGCCGGCAGCTCCAGCCACCGGAGTGAATCCGCGATGATGATCTCCGATTTCGCGATCAAGCGGCCGCTCATCACGGTGGTGACGACGGTCGCGCTGGTCGTGTTCGGATTGTTCGCGCTCACCCAATTGAAGACGGACGAGTTCCCGGAGGTCAATCCGCCGATCGTATTCGTCGGGATTCCGTATCCTGGGGCGTCGCCCACGACGGTCGAGCGCGAGGTGCTCAATCCCGTCGAGGACGCGATCAAAGGCATCTCCGGGGTCAAGCAGATCAACGGGAGCGCGTTCGACGGCTACGCGCAGATCCTGGTCGAGTATGTGTTCGAGAAGGACTTGCAGGAGGGCACGCAGGACATCCGCGACGCGATTTCCGCGATTCGGATCGATCTGCCGCTCGAGATGGAGGAGCCGATCCTGCAGCGGTTCGACCCGACGCAGTTTCCCATCGTCCAGGTGGCACTGGTCTCGAGAAGTCACACGCCGGCGCAGCTGACGCGTATCGCCGACCCCGATATCGTCAGCGAGCTGCGCGGCGTACCTGGGGTGGCCGAGGTTCAGATTTTCGGCGACGTGCAGCGCGAGTTGACGGTGGAACTCCGGCCCGAAGCGCTGCGCGCCGCGGGAGTGAGCGTGACGCAGGTGGTGGGCGCGCTGCAGTCACAAAATCTCGCGATACCGGTGGGGCGGTTGACAAGCGCGCTCGAGGAGCGGACGATCCGCCTCCAGGGGCGACTGGAGCGTCCCGAGGATTTTCTTCAGCTAGTCGTCGCGGAACGCGAGGGCCGCGTGATCCGGCTCGGAGAAGTCGCCGACGTCCGCGACGGGAGCGAAGAGGCTCGCTCGCTGGCGTTGTACAACGGCACCGAGGCAGTCGGCCTCGCGCTCACCAAGGCGCAGGGCTACAGCACGACGGACGTCAGTGACAGGATCAAGGCGAAACTCGCCGATCTGGAGAAGACACTGCCGCCTGGCGTCGGCTTCACAGTGGTTCGCGATGCCGGTGTGCGCGTGGAGAACTCGGTCGGCGACGTGCAGACCGCGCTGCTCGAAGGGGCGCTGCTGACCGTGCTCGTCGTCTTCGTGTTTCTCAACTCCTGGCGCTCGACCATCATCACGGGTCTCGCGCTCCCGGTTTCCGTGCTGGCCGCGTTCATCGCCGTCTGGGTGTTCGGCTTTACGCTCAACACGATGTCGCTGCTGGGCCTGTCGCTCGCGATCGGAATTCTCATAGACGATGCGATCGTGGTGCGCGAGAACATCGTGCGGCACATCGAGATGGGGAAGGATCACATGCGCGCGGCCCGGGAGGGCACGGATGAGATCGGACTCGCGGTGGCGGCGACGTCGTTTTCTATCATTGCCGTGTTCATCCCCATCGCTTTCATCTACGGAATCGCGGGACAGTGGTTCAAGCCGTTCGCGCTGACGATCGCGTCGTCGGTGCTCGTCTCGCTGTTCGTGTCATTCTCGCTCGACCCGATGCTGTCGGCGTACTGGGCGGATCCGCAATTGGAGGCGCACGAACGCCGGAACCCGATCTCCCGCGCGCTGGACCGGTTCAACGAATGGTTCAATTCGCTCGCTATTCGCTACAAGAAGGTGATCGGCTGGGCGCTCGACCATAGGGCGGCGATGGTCGGGATCGCGGTCGGATCCTTCGTCGTCGCGCTCGCGCTCCCCGCGACCGGCATCATCGGCGCCAGCTTCTTTCCCGAGGACGATACGTCCGAGATGTTCGTGAAAGTGGAGACGCCGCCCGGGTCGAGCCTGGACTACACCCGCGTAAAGGCGGAGGAAGCCGCGCGGCTCGTGCGCGCGCACCCCGAGGTGAAGTACACGTACACGACGCTTGGCGGCGCGACCGGAGCGGTCGATGAAGGCTCGATCTTCGCGAAGCTCTCCGCGCGCGGCGCGCGAAGCACCAGCGCCGAAGAGCTCGCGCAAACGCTGCGTGAAGAAGTCAAGCAGATCGCCGGTATTACGTCGGCGGTGTACACCAGCGATTTCGGCGGCGACCAGAAGCAGATACAGCTGCAGGTGCGCGGCGCGGATGCGGCGACGCTGACGGCCGTCGCTGAGGCGATCGCCACCGAGGTACGGAAAGCTTCCGGCGCCGTCGACGTCGAGCTATCGACGAAGGGACAGAAGCCGGAGGTGAGCATCGAAGTGGATCGCAATCTCGCCGGAGCGATGGGCGTGACGGTCGGACAGATCGCGCAGTCGCTTCGTCCCGCATTCGCCGGCATCAAGACCGGCGACTGGGTCGATCCTTCAGGTGAGACGCGTGAGGTGACCGTACGGCTGGTGCCGCAGGCCAGGCAGCGAATCGACGATCTCAGGCAGCTCCCCATCGTTCTCTCGGGAGCTTCAACTGGCGGAGCGCCAGCAATCGTTCCGCTCGGCCAGCTCGCGCGCGTGGAACACGCCATTGGGCCCGCGCAGATCGATCACCTCGACGGGGATGTCGTCGTAACAGTCGGGGCTAACACCAGCGGAAAACCGGTGAGCGAGGTGCTGAAGGACATCGAGGAGCGCACGGCAAAGGTTGCGCTTCCGCCCGGCGTGACCATCACGCAGGGCGGCGAGACCGAGGATCAGGCGGAGGTGTTCGGTGGAATATTCGCCGCGCTGGGCGTGGCGATTCTGCTCATGTACCTGATTCTCGTAATGCAGTTTGGTTCGTTCGTCGATCCGCTCGCCATTCTCGTGTCGCTCCCCCTGTCGCTGATAGGCGTGATGCTCGCGCTGCTGCTGACCGGCGGGACGATCAATCTCATGAGCCTGATCGGCGTAATTCTGCTGGCCGGCATCGTCGCGAAAAACGCGATTCTGCTGATCGATTTCGCGAAGTGGGCGAGGGAGCGGGAGGGGCTGTCATTGCGCGACGCGCTGATTCAGGCCGGCGCAATCCGGTTGCGTCCGATCGTGATGACTACGTTGGCGCTCGTCGCCGGAATGCTGCCTATCGCGATCGGCGGCGGCGAAGGTGCTCAGTTTCGCGCTCCCCTGGGACGCGCGGTGATCGGCGGCGTGATCACCTCCACATTCCTCACACTGCTGGTGATTCCGACTTTCTACGAGATCCTGGACGAGTGGCGCGAATGGCTCATGTCGCGATTTCGCTCATCAAAGCCAGCTGATTCCCATCCGGATCCCGAAACTCAGCCAGCCATAGCTCTGAAGACGGAGTCTTATGGATGAGCTTGGGCTCGGCACCGAACCCGACCCCACGCTGCTTCAGGGTGCCGTGCACCGCCTGGATATCGGAAACCTTGAAGTAGAGCAGTGAGCCGCGCTCGCGCGGTTGCCCAGCCTCCGGGACTCCTACGAGCAATCTGACTTCGCCCGCCTGGAAGAAGCTCATCTGCGGCGGGGCGGAGAACAGATACCGGAGTCCGAGAGTATCGCGGTAGTACGTGATCGCGCGCTCCAGGTTCTCGACCGGTATCAGCAGCTGTCCTACGGTGGCATCCGCCAGATCGCTCATTTGTGGCATTGCGGTCTCCTTGTCCAGATGGCGTCTACGAGATATACTTAGCTTAGCTAAACAGAATCTTAGCCTGACTAACTATTGCCACGCAAGACCTCAAGACGAACCGGGGCGGCCGGGGATCCGGCCGTCGTCGCCGGCCGCCTCCATTCCGCGGCGATTCATCTCCTGCGGCGCCTGCGCAAGCAGGATGACCGCACCGGCATCACCGCGGCGAGGCTTTCGGCGCTGTCCGTTGCCGTGTTCGCCGGACCGGTGACGATGGGTCAGCTCGCGAGCGCGGAGCAGGTCACCGCACCGACGATGACCCGCCTGGTGGCGGCGATGGGGCGCGACGGGCTCGTGACGAGAGATCGAGATGCGGAGGATGGCCGGGTCGTCTGGATTCGCGCGACCGCGAAGGGCGCGCGAATTCTTCACGCCGCCCGCAACCGCCGGGTCGCGGCACTCACGGCCGACCTCGCCGCTCTCGACCGGTCGGAGCTGAGCCTGGTAGCCGAAGCCGCCGAGATCATCGAGCGGCTGGGGAGCGGCGCCTAGAGGGCCGCGAACGCTCCGGAAGGCTGGGGAACGGCCGCGAAATAACCTTCCGGGCATCTAACGCTGCTTGGCAGGCTGAGGCGCCATCGTGATCAGGACCACTGCGGCCAGGATCACCCCGGCAGCGAGCATCGTGCGCGCGGAGATCGGCTCGTTCGCGAAAGCCCAGCCGAGGAACACCGCGATGACAGGGTTTACGTAGGCGTATGTCCCGACGCGGGCCGGAGTAGTGGCCTGGAGCAGCCAGATATACGCGCTGTAAGCGATCACCGAGCCGAAGATCGAGAGGTAAACGAGGCCTGCCACGGACCGCAACGACACTTCCGCCACCTCGAACGTGCGGTGCTCTCCCGTGGCGAGCGCTACGACCGAGAAGAACGCGCCCGCCGCGAGCATCGTCAGCGCCGCCGATGCGAATCCGGATTCCGGAAGGTCCGCGCTGCGCGAATAGATGGATCCCGCGGCCCAGGCGATCGAGCCGGAGCAAAGGATCAGAGCTGACGGAACGTGCACCGTGCCGGCTACGCCCGCGCCTGCGCTGACCAGAATCGCCAGTCCGAGGATTCCAAGACCTAC
>JBKJKB010000062.1:0-2745 GCA_046597675.1 Gemmatimonadaceae bacterium | reverse complement strand
GTGTCGTCATCATGTTCGCGATTTTCACGGCGTGGGGCCTCTGGGAGATTCTAACGCTCCCGCCGGCCGAACTCCCCTAAGGGCACATTCATGCACATCGATACACACACCGGGCTGGATTCGCCAAAAGGTAACTGGTGGAAGCCAGCGCACCGGGCGGAGAAAACGTGGGTCGTCATCGCGTTTGTGTGGTGCATGGTGCTGTTCGCGATGATGCCGCTCTGGCACTGGAAAGGCGGACAGAACCCGTCCGGAATCCGCAGACGTACCACGCCGGAGGCGTTCTATCAGCGAACGATGGAGTTTACGAACCAGTACAAGGTAGGTGATGACCGCGGAATGCCGATCGTCGCTCCGCCGCCGGGCGCCGACATCTACCTCACGGCGATGTCCTTTCAATGGACCCCGATTCTCAAGCTCCAGAAAGGCAAAGAGTACATCCTGCACCTTTCATCGCTCGACGTGAACCACGGATTCTCGCTCTATCCGATCAACATCAACTTCCAGGTGATTCCCGGATACGACTACGGCCTGCGGGTGACGCCCAACGCCGCGGGCGATTTCCGCATCATCTGCAACGAGTTTTGCGGGATCGGCCACCACACGATGGTTGGCCGCGTAATCGTCGAGGATACGCCCAGCGCAGCGGCACCGCCCCCATCCGGAGATGTCCCGTGAGTTCTCCCAACGTGTCCGCAGCGTCGATCGGCCCGGCCACAGACGTCCCTGCCGCGACGAGGTTCAGCGTGTGCGCCTTTACGGGGCGCAGGATGGACGAAATGGCGTTGAGCCTGGTGCGGTGGAACGCCGTCGTCTCCATCGTCGCGCTGCTCATCGGCGCGATCGCCGCCGTACTCATCGTGCTCACACGGTGGCAGGCCGTGCACCTGCTGCCGGCGGTGTGGTTCTACCGCATCCTCGGCGTGCACGGAATGAGCATGCTCATCTTCTTCATCATCTTTTTCGAGATGGCGGTGCTGCACTTCGCGAGCACCGCGCTCTTGAACGCCCGCTGCGCCGCGCCGAAGACATCGTGGTTCGCGTTCGGCCTGATGCTGCTCGGCGCCCTGATGGTGGAGGTCCTGATGTGGGGTGGGAAGGCGGACGTGCTCTTCACGTCCTACGTTCCGCTGCGCGCGCATCCGGCGTTCTACCTCGGCATCATTCTCTTCGCGGTCGGCGCTCTGATCGTCACCGCGGTCTTCTTCGCGAATCTGGTGGTCGCCAAGCGCGAACGCACCTACGAGGGCTCGATGCCCCTCGTCGTGTACGGCGCGATGACAGCGGCGATCATCGCAGTGATCACGCTGGTGCATGGCGCGATGATCTACATCCCGACCTTTCTCTGGTCGATGGGCTACATGGAGGTCGACCCGCAGGTGTATCGCCTGCTCTGGTGGGCGCTGGGTCACTCCTCGCAGCAGATCAACGTCGCGGCCATGGTCGCCATCTGGTACATGCTGGGGGCGCTCACGGTGGGCGCGGTCGTCCTGAACGAGAAGATCAGCAGATCCGCGTTCGTGCTGTACATCCTGTTCATCTCGATGGCGTCTGCGCACCACCTGCTCGTGGATCCGGGCATGGGGTCGGCCTGGAAGATCGTGAACACCAGCTACTTCATGTACATGGCCGTCCTCGCCTCATTGCTGCACGGCTTCACTGTTCCCGCCGGAATGGAGGTGGGGATGCGGCTGCGCGGCTACACCAACGGCATGTTCGAATGGCTGCGCAAGGCGCCATGGGGTGACCCCGGTTTCAGCTCGCTCGTGCTGTCCATCGTGGTGTTCGGGTTCGTGGGCGGAATTACCGGCGTAACGATCGGCACGGAGCAGATCAACATCATCGTGCACAACACTCTCCGCTCGCCCGGGCATTTCCACGCGACGGTCGCAAGCGGCACCGCGATGGCGTTCATGGGTGTGACCTACTACCTGATTCCCCTCGTGTTTCGGAAGAAGGTCGCCTTTTGGGGCCTTGCGAAGATCCAGCCGTATATCTTCGCCGGCGGGATGTTCATCTTCACGATCTCGATGACCTTCGCCGGCACGTTCGGTGTGCCGCGGCGTCACTGGGACATCAGCTTCAGCCAGGCACCGTTCGACGTGCAGTTCAGTCCCGCGGTCGACATGTTCCTCGCACTGGTCGCGCTCGGCGGAATCATGGCCGCTACGGGAGTTTTCATTTTCATCGCGATCGCGGTGACATCGGTGTTCTTCGGCAAACCACTCGGCACGGTGACTCCGCTCGTCGCGATGGCGGGAGTGCCACAGGGACTCACCCATCCGCCCAAGCACAGCGCCGACGTTGACGAGCGCTGGGAGGCGTTGCACGGTCCCCAATCAGGCTGGATGGGGCCCGCGCCGGGGACCATGGTGCTCGTGTTCGTGTTCCTCGCGGCCTTCATGCTGTACTTCTTCGTGAACTGGAAAGTGCTGTCGTTCGTGTGGAGGATCGGCTGACGCAGGTGCGTCGTGGAACGCCGGCGCTTGCCGCGCTCGCCATGATCATTGCGATCACGGCATCGTGGTGGGCGCTGGCGCTCTGGCCGTTGACGTCAGAAGCGCCGCAGTGGCTGGCACGGACGCGCTACGTGTGCTTTGGCGCGACGATCGATGGACTTCCGGACGCCGGGGGCTGGATACTTCTCGTCGGGCAGCCGCTCGGGATGGTGTTGCTGCTGCTGATGGTCTGGGGCGAAGATGCACGCGCGGGGATGCGCCGTCTTCTCGAGCGAACAACAGGTCA
>JBKJKB010000050.1:0-16362 GCA_046597675.1 Gemmatimonadaceae bacterium | reverse complement strand
CTCGCGCAAATGCTCAGCGACCGCGACACACTGTTGCTCAGCGGCACGATGAACGTGCTCGCCACGGGTGAAGGACAGTTCGTCGTCAAGGAGCTGCGATTCGGACAGATGCGCGCTCCCTCGGGAGTCATCCCGCGAATCGTCCGCCAGATCGACAAGACAGAGGATCGCGGCCCGATGGCGCCAAGCGCCATCTCGCTACCGCTGCCGCCGGGCGTCGCCGACGTAAGGGTCGGTGGTGGCATGGTGACGCTCTACAAACGGACGCAGTGAGCGCTGCCCGCGCGCGGGACACTGAATTGCGCGGTGGCGAAGGCCTCGCGGGGCGCAGAGTCCTGATAGTCGACGACGAACAGGGGATCCGCGCGGCGCTCGGCCAGCTGCTCGAGTACGACGGGTACAAGGTACGCGCCGAATCGAACGCGGCCGACGGACTCACCGCGTTCACCCAGTGGAAGCCGCATCTGGTCTTTCTCGACGTCAAGATGGCTGGAGTGGACGGGCTTGAAGCGCTCAAGCGGATGCGCGAGAGGGACGACACGGTGCCGATCGTGATGATCAGCGGCCACGCGACCATCCAGACCGCGGTCGAAGCGACGCAGCTCGGCGCGTACGACATCATGGAAAAGCCGCTCGACACCGATCGGATCCTCGTCACGATCCGGAACGCGCTGGCCCATCTCGAGCTGAAGGAAGAGAACACGCGGCTCAAGGAAGCGATCGGCTCCAACTACGAGATCGTTGGAGAATCGGCGGCCGTGCGCGCGCTGCTGGAAAAGATCGAGAAGGTCGCGCCCACTCCCGCGCGTGTGCTGATCACGGGTGAGAACGGAACGGGCAAGGAGCTCGTCGCGCGCGCGCTGCACAAGCGCTCGCCGCGCGCATCGGGTCCATTCGTAGAGGTCAACTGCGCGGCGATCCCCAGCGAGCTGATCGAGAGCGAGCTGTTCGGTCACGTCAAAGGCTCGTTCACGGGCGCGCTCACCGACCGCTCCGGCAAGTTCGAGCAGGCCAACCACGGCACGTTGTTTCTCGACGAGATCGGTGACATGAGCCTCGCGGCGCAGGCCAAGGTCCTGCGCGTGCTGCAGGACGGCGTGCTCACGCGGATCGGCGGGTCGAAGCCGGTTTCCGTCGACGTGCGCGTGATCGCGGCCACGAACAAGAACGTGGAGGCCGAGATATCGGCCGGACACTTTCGCGAAGACCTGTATTACCGCGTCAACGTCGTGCCCATCCATGTCGCGCCGTTGCGCGAGCGGAAAGAAGACATTCCGCTGCTCGTGCGGTATTTCGCCGCGAGTATCGCCGTGCGCGAGAACGCGCCGGCGCGGGAGTTCGCCGAGGACGCGGTGGCGAATCTCAGGGCGCTGGACTGGCCAGGGAACGTGCGCGAGCTGCGTAACACGGTCGAGCGTCTGCTGATCCTTGCTCCTGGCCCCGCGATCACGGGAGGGGACGTCGACCGGCTCGTGACCTCCCGCGCGGCCGCCGAGGACAAGGGGGGCAGCTCGCTGCTGCAGGCGGAGACGTTCGAATCGTTTAAGGACGCCGCCGAGCGCGCGTACCTGCTCTCGAAGCTGCGCCAGTTCGACTGGAACGTGTCGGAGACAGCGCGCGTGATCGACATGCCGCGGTCGAATCTGTACAAGAAGATTGAGCGATACGGATTGTCGCGCGAAGAAGGATAGAACCTCAATTAACGAGCATCTCAGACCAATGAAACAGTTCAACAATTTCATAGCCGGCCGCTGGTCGGCTCCCGACGGCGGCGAGTATTTCGAGAACCGCAATCCCGCGGACCCCGCGGACGTGATCGGCGAATTCCCGCTTTCGGGCCGCGCGGAAGTGGCGCGCGCCGTAGAGAGCGCGCGGCGCGGCTTCGAGGCATGGCGCCGGTGGCCGGCGCCGGCCCGCGGCGACGTGCTGAAGCGTGTGGGCGACATCATGACGTCGCGCAAGGAAGAGATCGCGGATGCGATGACGCGCGAGATGGGGAAGCCGCTGGTGGAAACTCGCGGCGATGTGCAGGAGGGGATCGACACCGCGTACTACGCATCGAGCGAAGGCCGACGGCTGTTCGGCCACACCGTGCCGAGCGAGCTGCGCAACAAGTGGGCGATGAGCTTCCGGCGGCCGATCGGCGTGGCGGGCATCATCTGCCCGTTCAACTTTCCGCTCGCGATTCCCACCTGGAAGATGTTTCCCGCGCTGGTGTGCGGGAACGCGTGCATCTTCAAGCCCGCGGAAGACGTGCCGCACACGGGCACGCTGCTGGTCGAGATCCTGCTCGACGCAGGGCTGCCGCCCGAGGTGATCCAGCTCGTGCACGGCATGGGTGAAACGGCGGGCGCGGCGATCGTCGAGCACCCGGAGATTCCGTTGATCTCCTTTACGGGCTCGACCGAGACCGGGCGCATCGTCGGCGAGACGTGCGGCCGGATGCACAAGCGGCTGTCGCTGGAGATGGGTGGCAAGAACGCGCAGATAGTTCTCGACGACGCCAACCTCGATCTCGCGCTCGAGGGCGCGCTATGGGGCGCGTTCGGCACGACGGGACAGCGGTGCACCGCGACCAGCCGGCTGATCCTCCAGAGCGGGATTCACGACGAGTTCGTGGGGATGCTGCTGGCCCGGGCGCGTGCGCTCAAGCTGGGCGACGGTCGCAAGCCCGGGACGGACGTTGGTCCGCTGATCAACGAAGCGTCGCGCAAGAAGGTGGAGCGGTACGTCGATATCGGTGTCGCCGACGGCGCGGACATGCTCTGCGGCGGTCGCCGCGCCGAGGGCGCGGGCGATGGTTACTTTTTTCAGCCGACGATCTTCACGCGGGTCGAGCCCGACCACCGAATCGCGCAGGAGGAGATCTTCGGGCCCGTGCTCTCGGTCATCCGCGTGCGGACGGTGGACGAGGCGTTCACGGTCAACAACGGCGTGAAGTATGGACTGTCGTCGTCGGTCTATACCAACAGCGTGAACGTGGCGTTCCGCGCTCTCAACGAACTGGACAACGGCATCACCTACGTCAACGCCCCGACGATCGGCGCCGAGGCACATCTCCCGTTCGGCGGTGTAAAGCAGACCGGCAACGGACACCGCGAAGGCGGCTGGGAAGTGTACGAGTTCTATTCGGAGACGAAGGTGGGCTACGTGGATTTCTCGGGGACGTTGCAGCGGGCGCAGATCGACAATTATGCGGGTAGCCCTACTTAGGGTGCTCTTGCTTCTCTTTCCCCGCTCCCATTAATTCAGGGCAGATGCAACCAGTTATCGACGACCGCCGCCGGAACGACGCGCTACGCAGCCTGAATCACCGCGCCCCGCGAGCCCGCGCCCGGTTTTTCCGCGAGTGGCTGAAGTCGGTCGTCATCGCGTTCGCGCTGTTCCTCGTCCTTCGTTCCACGCTGGTCGAAGCGTATAAAATCGCGAGCGGAAGCATGGAGGGGACGCTGTTCGCCGGCGATTTCCTCATCGTGAACAAGCTCGTCTACGGCGCGGAGCTGCCGTTCGTCAACGCAAGGATTCCCGGCTTTCGGGAGCCGGGTCGCGGTGACGTGATCATCTTCCAGGCGCCGCAGGACGTCCAGCAGAGCTTCGTCAAACGGGTCGTCGGGACTCCCGGTGACACGCTCGCCATGCGCGACGGCCGGCTGTATCGCAACGGGTCGTACGAGAACGAGCCGTACGCGGTGCACACGCACAGGCGGGTTCGCGCGGCGCACCAGGATTTCGAGTGGCAGCTCGTCCATCTCGTGGGCGGCACGGCGTCGCGCCAGTACGCTCCCACGCGCGACGACTGGGGGCCGCTCGTCGTACCGCCGAACAATTACTTCGTGCTCGGCGACAATCGCGACAACTCGCAGGACAGCAGGTACTGGGGATTCGTCCCCGACACGCTGGTCCGCGGTCAGCCGGTGTTCGTCTATTACAGCTACGACTCGGAAAGCCCGGAGCGCGAGCAGAACGGATCTCGCGTGCGCTGGGCACGGGTAGGCTCACGAGTACACTAAGCGGCGGGCCGGTGCTGAAGTCAGCCCGTACGCCGATCACTCCTCGACATAGCGCATAAGCGCATGCGACCGCACCGAAAGCCATCCTCCGACGAAGGATCGCTCGACCAGTACCTCCGCGACATCAGCGTGTATCCGCTGATCACTCGCGAGCAGGAGGTCGAGCTCGCCAAGCGGATCCGAAAGACCGACCAGGAAGCGCTCGACACGCTGGTGCGATCGAATCTGCGGTTCGTCGTCTCGGTCGCGAAGAAGTACCAGAACCAGGGTGTCTCGCTCTCCGATCTCATCAACGAGGGCAACCTCGGCCTGATCCGCGCGGCCCACAAGTTCGACGAGACGAAGGGGATTAAGTTCATTTCGTACGCCGTGTGGTGGATCCGCCAGGCGATTCTGCAGGCGCTCGCCGAGCAGTCGCGGATCGTGCGCGTCCCGCTGAACCGCGCGGGCACTTTGCACCGAATCGGCAAGCGCGCGAGCTCGCTGTTGCAGGAGCTCGGCCGTGAGCCCACGCACGAAGAGATCGCCGAAGGGATGGACATCACGGAGGAAGAAGTCGCGAAGACGATGTCCATCTCGCAGACCCATCTGTCGCTCGACGCCCCGATGACGCCGGGCGAGGACAACAAGCTCCTCGACTACCTGCCCGACACGCTCAACCCCACGCCCGACGAGCAGACGCTGGAGAAAGCGCTCACCGACGCGGTGCAGGAGTCGCTGTCGCAGCTCAAGGAGCGCGAAGCCAAGATCCTGCGGCTGTACTTCGGGCTCGGTGATTCGGAGCCGATGACGCTCGAGGAAATCGGCGCGGTGCTCGGAATAACGCGCGAGCGGGTACGGCAGATCAAGGAAAAAGCGCTGTCGCGGCTGAGGCACGCCTCCAGAAAACGAGCGTTGGAGTCGTTTCTCGGCTAGCGTCACCCGCGTAGAGGTTCCGACCCGCTAGTCTCCGTCCCGAACCGTCCATCCACAGATGCGCAAGCTCATCGTCCTGATGTTCACAGCATTCGTGGATATGGTCGGGCTGGTGATGGTCCTGCCGCTCCTCCCGTTCTACGCCAGCGAGTTCGGCGCCGACGCGCTGATGGTGGGGCTGCTCGTCTCGGCGTTCTCGATCGCGCAGCTGCTGAGCGCGCCGTACTGGGGCCGCTTGTCCGATGTGCGCGGCCGCCGCCCAGCGATTCTCGCGGGTCTACTCGTTTCCGCTGTCGCGTACGTGATCTTCGCGTACGCGGGGTCCATCCTCGTGCTGTTCCTGTCGCGGCTCGTGCAGGGCTTTGGCGGCGGGACGATAGGGGTCGTCCAGGCGTACGTCGCGGACGCGAGTGAGCCGCACGAGCGCGCGAAAGGACTCGGCTGGCTCTCTGCGGCCACGAGTCTCGGTGCCGTCGTCGGGCCCGCGCTCGGGTCGCTGCTCGTGCGATTCTACGGCCGCAGCGCGCCGGGGCTGGCGGCCGCGGGGCTGTGCGTCGCGGTCGCGATCTTC
This sequence comes from Gemmatimonadaceae bacterium, assembly GCA_046597675.1. Classification (GTDB taxonomy): domain Bacteria; phylum Gemmatimonadota; class Gemmatimonadetes; order Gemmatimonadales; family Gemmatimonadaceae; genus JACDCY01. Next base: position 10,866 of record JBKJKB010000050.1, on the reverse strand, counting down.
GCGTGGCGATACCTCGACGAAGCGCGCGACTCGATGACCGATTCCGACACGCACGCTGTCGCGCATCCCGCCACGAGCCGGAGCGCGATCATGCGCGTCGTCCGCAACCCCCGCGAGCCAGCTTCACGGCTGATCTGGATCTACACGATCGCGATCGGCGCCTTCTACGGTACCGTTCCGGTTCTACCGCTGCTGCTCGCTGACCGGTTGGCGGTGACGGTGACGACGATCGGCTACTTCATCATGTACCTCGGCGGGATGGGGCTCGTGATCCGCTCGACCATCCTCGGCCCGCTCGTCGACCGACTCGGGGAGGTACGGCTGTGCAGACTGGGCCTGGCGCTCCTGGCGACGGGGCTCGCGCTGCTGTGGCAGACGTTCACGTATCCGGTGCTGATCGTGTCACTGACGCTCATGCCGCTCGGAACGGCGTTCACCTTTCCCTGCGTGACGTCGCTGCTCACGCGCGCGATCCGCAAGCGCGAGCGCGGGCTGTACCTCGGCGTGCAGGCAACGTTCGGCGGGGTGTCGCGAGTTGCGTTCCCGATCGCAGTGGGGTTCGCGATGGACAGGCTTGGTGCGGGCGTGGCGTACTTGATGGCGGGGCTGCTGGTTGGGGCTAGTCTCTGGCTTACAACTGCTCTTGACGCTCCGAGCGAATAGCTTATCTCACCATGGCCCAACAAAATTCTTTCGATGTGACCACTGGCGTGGACCTCCAGGAAGTCGACAACGCGATCAATCAGGCGCAGAAGGAAATCGCGCAGCGATACGACTTCAAGGACTCCAAGGCTTCGATCGACTTCAAGCGCTCCGAGTCGTTGATCGCTCTCGTGGCCGACGACGATTTCAAGATGACCGCGCTGCTCGACGTGCTGCAGACGCGGCTCATCCGGCGCGGGATCCCGGTCAAGAATCTCGATCTCGGCGAGAACAAGACCGCGGGCGGCGACACGGTGACGCGCGACGTGAAGCTCAAAACCGCACTCGACGCCGACACGGCCAAGAAAGTCGCGGCGGCCATCAAGGAAGCCAGGCTCAAGAAGGTGCAGGCAGCCATCCAGGGTGACACGGTCCGCGTGACGTCACCGTCGCGGGACGATCTGCAGGGGGCGATGGCGATGCTCAAGCAGAAAGACTTCGGAGTGGAGCTGAAATTCGGGAATTACAGATGAAGGTTGGTGTCGTTACCCTCGGGTGCGACAAGAACACGGTGGACAGCGAGCGTTACCTGGCGCGACTCGGTGCGTACGGTGCGGTTCAGGCCGAGAGCCTGGACGACGCCGAGATAATTCTCGTGAACACGTGCGGCTTCATCGACGCCGCCAAGGCCGAGTCGATCGATGCCCTCGTGGACGCCGCCCGGTACAAGACCGAGGGCTCGTGTCGCGCGCTTGTCGCAATCGGATGCATGATCGAGCGCCATTGCTCGGAGCTGGAGTCCGAGCTGCCGGAAGTCGATCTCTTCCTCGGAACGTCCGACGCGGACAGGCTGGTCCCCGAGCTGGAAGCGCGCGGAGTGCTCGGCGCTGAGGTGCTCGCGCATCCCGGTGTGCGCCAGTACATGGGCGATCTCCCGCACGTGCGCTACCTCAAGGTGAGCGAGGGGTGCGACCACGGGTGCGCGTTCTGCGCCATCCCGCTGATGCGTGGACGACACCGCTCCTTTCCGCTCGACGAGGTCGTGCTCGAAGCGCAGCTGTTGGAGCTGGCCGGCGCGCGGGAGGTAAATCTCGTTGCGCAGGATCTCGCGCACTATGGCCGCGATCTCCGGGACGGCGCGACCCTCGCGCAGCTGCTGGAAGCGCTCGTACGCGAGACGACGATCCCATGGATCCGGATGCTGTATCTGTACTCAGCGGGGATCACTCCGCCACTTCTGGAGGTGATCGCGCGTGAGCCGCGTATCGTCCGGTACCTGGACACGCCGATACAGCACGCGTCCGACGCGGTGCTCACCCGCATGCGCAGGCCCGAGCGGGACCGGACGATTCGCGAAAAAGTCGCGCGCTTTCGGGATGCGATCCCGGACGTCGCCATCCGCACCACGTGCATCGTCGGCTTTCCGGGGGAGACGGACGCGGACTTCGAGCATCTGCTGAATTTCCTCGAGGATATTCGCTTCGACAGGGTAGGGGCATTCACATACTCGGCGCAGGAAGGGACGCGCGCCGCTGCGCTGACCGACGACGTACCCGAAGCGTTGAAGCGTGAGCGACTCGAGCGGCTGACTGAGCTGCAACGCGCGATCAGCGCAGAGAAGAACGAGGACAGGGTGGGCAAGCGCGCGATCGCGCTGGTGGACCGCTCGGATGTAATTGCCGGCACTTCGCGCGCGCGACTGCAGTGGCAGGCCGACGACGTGGACGGGGTCACGTGGATCGATTCCGCGCGCCGCGCCGGCTCGTTCGTCGAGGTCGCCATTACCGAAGTCCGGGATGATTACGACTACGCCGCCACGGTGGTGCGGGATCTTGCCGAGCCCGCTCGCACCCCGGCGCACGCGGTCGCGCGGCAGTCGCTCCCGCTCGCTCCAGCCGGCTCGCACAGCTTTGGCCGGTAGCGACCGCTCGAAGTCGGTGATGGCTCGCAGCCGGGCGATCTTTCCAGGCGGCGTCAGCTCCCCGGTTCGCGCATTCGGCGGTGTGGGCGGCAGTCCCGTGGTGATGGCGAGCGGCAGTGGCGCGCGAATCACGGACGTGGACGGAAACGAGTACGTGGATTACGTGCTGTCGTGGGGTCCGCTCGTGCTCGGGCATGCCCATCCCGATGTGATCGCGGCGATAAGCGATGCCGCGAGCCGCGGGACCAGCTTCGGCGCGCCAACGGAGCTCGAAGTCGAGCTGGGCGAGCTCCTGATTGCGAGGATGCCGCACGTCGAGATGCTGCGCTTCGTGTCGAGCGGCACCGAGGCGATGATGTCGGCCGTTCGGCTCGCGCGCGCGTACACCGGGCGGAGCGCGATCATCAAGTTCGACGGCTGTTATCACGGGCACGCGGACTCTTTCCTCGTGCGCGCAGGATCGGGTGTCGCGACGCTGGGCTTGCCGAACTCACCCGGCGTCCCGGAACCGCTCGCGGCGCTCACGCTCGTCGCGCCGTTCAACGACGCCGACGCCGTGCGGGGCCTGGCGCGCAGCTCAGCGGAGCCGATCGCGGCGATCGTCGTCGAGCCCGTCGTTGGCAACGCCGGTTTGATTCTGCCCAAGGCTGGGTTTCTGCGTGCACTCCGCGAGATCGCGGACGAGCTGGGCGCGCTCCTGATCTTCGACGAGGTGATGACGGGTTTCCGCGTCGCGCCGGGCGGAGCCGCCGCTCTGTACGACGTGCGCCCGGACCTCACGGCCCTGGGGAAAGTGATCGGCGGCGGACTGCCGGTCGCGGCCTACGGCGGCCGGCGCGACATTATGGCGCGAATTGCGCCCGATGGGCCCGTGTATCAGGCAGGCACCCTGTCCGGCAATCCGCTGGCGATGGCCGCGGGGCTCGCGACGCTGCGCGCGCTCACGCCCGACGTGCACGCCGCGATCGAAACGCGAGCCACGCGGCTCCTCGATGGGCTGCGGCAAAGCGCGACCAATCTCGGAGTGAGCCTGACCTCGGCGCAGGCAGGGACGATGTGGGGCTTTTTCTTCGCGCCGGATCCGGTGTACGACTTCGATGCGGCGAAGCGAAGTGATACGGCGATGTACGCGCGATTCTTTCACGCCGCGCTGGCGCGAGGCGTTTATCTGGCGCCGTCCGCGTTCGAGGCCGCTTTCATGTCGTCCGCGCACACCGACGCCGACGTGGACTTCACGATCGCACAACTGCACGAGGCGATGCTCGAGGCGCGTGACTAGCGCACGCATTGCGCTCGGCGTGATGGTCCTGTTGGCGGCATGCGCCGCGACCGCATTGCCTGATCGGGATCAGTCGCCTGGAGCGGATCAGGGTGATCCCGTCATCAGGGTTGCGCTGATCCCCTCCGCCCCAACGGCGACGATCAGCGCGACCGGCGCGTGGCGGGTGTACGCGGCGGACGGCCGGGCACTGCTCTACCGTCCCTCCGCGAGCGACAGCTGGAGGTTCGACCCGGTGGGCGGCCGCGTGCGCGGCGCGTCGCGGAGCGGCCTGTCCATGTCTCCGCGCAGCGCGGGCGTGGTACTTCGGCCGGTCGACCTCAGTGCACTGCTGCTCTTCAATGGCAAGCGATACAGGGGCGAGATCGTCATCGCGCCCGTGGGAGACGCGCTGCTCGTCATCAACCGGCTGGGTCTCGAGAGCTATTTGCGCGGCGTCGTTCCGCTGGAAATAGGCCGACGCGTGCGAAGTGAGCTTGCCGCCGTGAAAGCCCAGGCCGTGGCGGCCCGGAGCTACGCGCACACGAGGATCCGGACTTCGGCCGGGCGCCCGTTCGACCTGATAGGGACCGTCACGAATCAGGTGTACGGCGGCGTCGACGCGGAGATTGCGTTCGCCGACAGCGCAATCACCGACACGCGTGGGATCGTGCTGCACTACCGCGGGCAACCGGTGGACGCCCCCTATCACGCCAGCTGCGGGGGTCGCACCGCGGCGGCGGGTGAGTTGTACCCGGGTCCGGTCGACCGCCCGTACCTGCGCTCGGTGAGCGACAATATCCCCGGGAGCGAGAGTTATTACTGTGACATTTATCCTCGCGCCGCGTGGGTGCGCACTCTCGAAGCGCGTGAAGTCAACGCCTCGCTGGAGAAGTACCTCCGCGAGTACGTTGCGGGGCTTCGGGGCGCGCCGGGGCGCGCTATCTCGATCGACGAAGCCGGGCGTACCCGATCGGGGCGGCTGGAGGCGCTTCAAATCCGCACCGACAGGGGCTCGCATTACATGCGGGGCAACAGCGCGCGCTTCGTCATCCGCCCCGGGAATGGCGAGATTCTGCCCAGTACCTATTTTTCCGCCGAGTCGGTTCGTGCCGCGAACGGCGACCTCGTGCGTGTGATATTCAGGGGCCGCGGCAACGGTCACGGCGTGGGCATGTGTCAGTGGGGCGCGATCGGTCGCGCGCGTGCGGGACAGAGCTGGGAGAGCATCCTGCAGACCTATTATCCGGGAGCGAGACTGGAGACTTTGTACTGATGGCTCGTCAGAGGAAGCTTTCGTGACAGCGCCGGTCCGCCTCGGTCTTGTCGGCGCGGGCGCGATAGCGCAGCTCGCGCACCTTCCAGCGCTGTCGAAGCTGCGGGGAGCGCAGCTCGTGGCTCTGTGCGATAACGACGGCCCCAAGGCGGGCGCGCTGGCAGAGCGGTTCGAGGTGCCACATGTCTTCACCGACCTCGAGGACATGCTCGAGCTGGACGAGCTGGACGCGGTGATCATCGCGACACCCAATCACCTGCACGAGCCGCACGTGTTGAGCGCGATCAGATCGAAGGTGGACGTTCTGTGCGAGCGACCGCTGGCGATGAGCTCGCGCGGAGTCGAGCGGATTCTGGACGCGGCGCAACGGACGGGTCGGAAGGTGATCGTTGGGAATAACCATCGCTTTCGCAACGACGTGCAGCAGCTGAGCCGCTTCCTCTACGGCGGTGAGTTAGGGCGGGTGACCGGCATGCGCACCGGGGAGTACCGGTTCCGGTCGTCGCGCGATGGATGGCGTTACCGGCACGCTGAGGCGGGCGGCGGCGCGTTCTTCGAGCATGGCCTGCCGCTGCTGGATCTCGCGCTCTGGCTGGCCGGCTTCCCCGATCCTGTGCGGCTGACGGCGTATGCGGAGCGGCCGCCCGCGCCGGGCAGCGTCGAAGACTCGATGTTCGTGCATCTGGAGTGCGCCGCGAAAGTCGATTTCACATTCGATATCAACTGGTCCTACATCGGGCAGGAAGAGCGCTGGTGGTTCGAGGTCCTGGGCTCCCGCGGCAGCGCGCGGCTCGCGCCGCTGCGGGTGGTGAAGGACCTGAACGGCAAGCCGACCGACGTGTCACCGACGGGTGCTGCGGCGCGCGAGAGCGTGTTTCTTCAGTCGTATCGTGCCGAGCTGGCGCATTTCATCGCGCTGCTTACCGGCGCCGCGGAGTACGAGCCGCCAACGGACCAGCTCAAGCTCCACAAGATCATCGAGGCGATCTACCGCTCAGCGGATGAGGGAGTGGAGATCAAGCTTTGAGTCGCGGTCTCGCCGGGAATGGCGTAACAAACTGATCCAGCCGTGAAGCTTCGCGCGTTCGTCCCGACGCGGGGCGAGGCGATGGCAGTGGCCGCATCGGCCGCGCTGTTCGCGATCGCGTTCCCGCCATTCAAGCTGCTGCTGCCGGCATTCGTGTGTCTGGTGCCGCTGGGCGTGCACGTCGCGCGGCTCGCGGACCGGGACGGCACCGGCTGGGAGTCCGCGCGCGCCGGGCTCTGGTTCACGCTGCTTGGCTACGGCTGCAATATCTACTGGATAGCCGTGGCGCTGTCGTTGTTCACCAATCTCGCCTTCGTGGGATATGGAGCGGCGCTCGTATGGCTGGCGCCGTTCGGCGCGCTCACGGCCGCTGTCCTGTTCACGGCGCGTAGGCATACCGGCTGGCCGATGGCCGTGTTGCTGCCGCTGACGTGGGTGTCGTTCGAGCTGGTGTTGAATTATCTGAGCGACCTGTCGTTCCCGTGGCTCCCGCTCGGGCTGTCGCTGTCGGAATGGCCGCTGCTCGCGCAGATCGCAGATCTGAGCGGAGTTCGCGGGCTCAGCTTCTGGATCGCGGCGACCAACGGGTTCGTCGTGGACGCATGGCTCGCGGCTCGCGCGGCTCCGGCTGGGGAGCGGTGGCGACCGATTATGTACCGCGCCGGCATCGCGCTCGTGCTTGCCCTGGCCGTCACCGGTTACGGTGCTTGGCGGATGCGCACGATTGAACTCACTCCGTTCGCGCGCATAACCGTAGTTCAGCCGAACATTCCCGAGGAGGACAAGCTTCGGGCGCAGGACAAGGACAAGTATCTGGGGATCGCCGGGCGCATCACCCGCGAAGAGCTCGCGCGCACGAAGAGTGATCTGGTCGTGTGGCCCGAGACAGCCGTGCCGGATTTTCTCTGGCGCAATCCGCACTGGACCGATTCGTTGCGCGCGACCGTGGGCTCAAGTGGCGTTCCGATTCTGTTCGGCTTTCTCGACTCGACGATCCCGACGCCGAATAGCTTCGTGTACTACAACGCGGCGGCGTTGACCGACACGCAGGGAAATCTTTCCGATCAGGTACCGTACCGGAAAGCATTTCTCGTCCCGATCGTCGAGCGCGTTCCCTTCGTGAACCCGGCGTGGTTCGCGCGCTTCAATTACTTCGGATCGTTCGGCCGCGGCGTGGATCCCATTCCGTTCGCTCTGCCGTTCGGGAAGGTCGGCGTGCTGATCTGTTACGAATCCATCTTTCCGCAGCTCTCCCGCAGGTATCGCAGGGACGGCGTGTCATTGCTGGTGAACGTGACCAATGACGCGTGGTTCGGGCGCAGCACCGCGCCGTACCAGCACTTCGCGCATCTCCCCATTCGCGCGATCGAGAACCGGCTGCCTATAGCCCGCTCGGCCAATACCGGAATCTCCGCGTACATCGATCCACTTGGCCGGGTTCATGGAGCTACCCCACTGCAGGTCGAAGGGGCTTGGACGCACAACGTCGAGCGTGCCGGCGTGATCACGATTTACAGCCGGCTGGGAGACTGGATCAGCTGGCTGAGCGCGGGCGTGGTGCTCGCGATTCTGGCGCTGGGAGTGGCCCGGAGCCGGGGAGGGCGGCGGAAGGATCCGCAGGGCTGAAAAGGTTCCGGCCAGCAACCGCTCCCCACACGTGAGAATGGCCGATTCCTTGCTTCGATTAACTCCATAAACTGGGCTAGAGCCCCTCATTACGGAGCTAACCATGTACCATCAAAATCGGATTCGTTTCTCGATCCTGCCTCTGGCGCTGTGCGCGCTCGTGACTGCTGCCGGTGCGCAGGGACGTGGCCAGGGACAGGGCGCCGACAAGGCGAAGGGCGACCAGGGTCGTGCGGAGCAACCGGCAACCACGCGTGGCGCGGACAAAGCCAAGCCGCAGGCGCGCGACGAAGGCAGAGCGGATCGCGGCCGTGATGACGCGGGACAGGCATCGCGTGATGCGAACCGCGGACGAGGTGCCGGCGCTGCGCGGACCGACAACGACAACCGCGGGAGCCGTGGTAGGAGTGCGACTGCGCCGAACCCGAGCGCGAGGGCCATTGAGCGCGCGAGCGACAACGCACGATTCAAGAGAAACTGGACTTCCGCCGACATCCGTCCGGATCTCCGTAGCCGCCTGGCCAGCAATCGCGCCGCGGAGAGGCTTGCCGCGGGTGCGCTGGCGCACGCGCATGCGCGCAAGGTTCGCGAGAATGCTTTCGTGATCATGCCGTCCGGCCGGCAGATGCTCGTGCGAAACCGCGCCGGCGATCTCCTCGTTGCGCTGGACGATGACCACGCGCGCAATCTCGGCGCGTGGAAAGTGAAGCCGTTGGACGACCGCATCGGCGAGGGCGCGCCGAGCTTCTGTAGATCGGGCGCTGGTCACCCGCAGTGGGGTCGCCAGTGGTGCATCGACAAGGGCTTCGGAATCGGCACTGCGAATAACACTCGATGGGGACGCAATCTCGACCTGAACGACGTCGTCTTCCTGAGTGAGCCGACATCCGCGACCCTGACGCGTGCCGCTCTGGCAGCGGTGCTCGGCGAGCGCGCGGTGGATCGTCTCGCGCTGCATGCCATCACGCTCGGTCTTGTTGATCCGCTGGTAGGCACGTGGCGTACGGATCCAGCGGGCCCGCGGGTGTTGCTGGTGAACTCCGGCAATTATCCGGTTGCAGAAATCGTGGACCTGGATCGTGACAAGCGCAGTGATCGAATGATGGTCGCGCTCAGGCCCTGGTAATTCCCAGGCGGCGTCGGCGGTTATACCCGCCGGCGTCCGCCCGCGGTGGATGTGTTCGTCGCGGCGGTAAAAGCGCAGGCGTGAACCATGCGCTGTCACGCGGGATACCGAGTATCGAGGAATCAATGACTGTGAAGTCCCAGATCATTCGCGTAATGCGCACCGTCGCGCCCGCCTGTCTCGTGATTGCGGCGGCCTGCCAGGCAACGACCCAGGCTGACGTGCCGCAAGCTCCTGCCGCGGCGGCCGCCGACGCGCACCAGCACACGCCGGGCATGGTAATGGACAGTGCGCGTGCCCATCCGGTCCCAGCCGGGGGTGGAGACAGCGCGATGATGCACCAGATGGACCCGGACACGCGCTTCATGCACCATATGATCATGCACCACGGCCAGGCTCTGGTGATGACGAGGTTGGTGCCGACCCGGAACGCCAGTCAGGGGCTCGGGCTGCTCGCCGAGCGGATCGACGTCTCGCAGAAGGACGAGATCGCGCTCATGCACCGGTGGCTGGAACGGCGCGGCAAGCCGCTCCCACCGCCAGGCGAGCACGCGATGCACATGACGATGCCTGGGATGCTGACCGAAGCGGAGCTGACGCGCCTCGCCGCCGTGACCGGTGGCGAGTTCGAGCGCCTGTTTCTGGAGTTCATGATCCGGCACCACGAGGGAGCGTTGGTAATGGTGGCCGAGCTGCTGGGGAGTCAGGGGGCCGCGCAGGACTCCGAGCTGTTCGCCCTGGCCTCCGACATCGACGCGGACCAGCGCGCCGAGATCAGCCGGATGCGTTCGATGCTGAACGCGATGGCGGCTCGGCCGCCCGGCTAGCCGACGGCGGGGCGTTCGCGCAGCTTCCAGGACGTTCCGATCACTCCAAAACGAGATCCGACATGAGCCTCACGGTCCTCCCGACATTCGCGCGATCGACCTCCATGGTGCTGCGTGCACTGCTGTTCGCGGCTTCGATCCTCGCCGTGACGGGCGAAGCCGGCGCCCAGGCTGCCGACCCGCGTGTCGGCCTCGGCGGCGGGCATTTCGTCCCCGCGGAAGAGGCGATTCGCAACCTCGAGAGAGTGTCCTATACGACGCGGCCGGCCCGCTTCTTCAACCCGGGTAACTCGAACGATTTCGGGTTCGCCAACACGGATCTTGCGTTCAGCGGCAATCGCGTCTTCCTGGGCAACTACAGCGGGATTCAGATCTGGGACATCTCGGATCCGACCAAGCCGACGCTGGAATCGGGAATCGTGTGTCCGGGCGGTCAGGCCGATGTCTCGGTGTACAACAACCTCCTTTTCGTGTCGGTGGAAGAGACGCGCGGCCGGCTCGACTGCGGCACGCAGGGAGTCCGCGACACTGTCAGCAATGAGCGGTTCCGCGGAGTGCGGATCTTCGACATAAGCAATCTCGCTACGCCGAAGCAGGTCGCGACGGTGCAGACGTGCCGCGGCTCGCATACGCATACGCTCGTCCCCGACCCGAAGGACGCCGGAGTCGTTTATGTGTACGTGCAGGGCACCAGCTCGGTGCGCCCGGAGTCCGAGCTCGCAGGCTGTTCGCGCCGGCCGTCCACTGAGGATCCGAACACGTCGTACTTCCGAATCGAGGTGATCCGCGTGCCGCTCGCGTCGCCGCAGGACGCGCGCATCGTGAGCACGCCGCGGATTTTCTCGGATCCCGTGACCGGCGCGATCGCCGGACTGTGGCAGGGTGGAACGCACGGCGAGGGAACGCAGAGCACGTCCCAGACGAACCAGTGCCATGACATCACCGTTTACCCGGAGATGGGGCTGGCGGCGGGCGCTTGCTCGGGGAATGGAATCATCCTCGACATCCGTGATCCAGCCAACCCGAAGCGGACCCACGAAGTCGTGGATCCCAACTTTGCCTACTGGCACTCCGCGACGTTCAGCAACGACGCGCGGAAGGTGATCTTCACCGACGAGTGGGGCGGTGGTGGAGCGCCGCGCTGCCAGGCGTCCGACAGGAAG
>JBKJKB010000293.1:0-3452 GCA_046597675.1 Gemmatimonadaceae bacterium | reverse complement strand
GCATGTTCGTGTTTCTGGTGTGGCGGCTGAAGCAGCGCGACCCCGGTCCAGCTCCGCCGGGCTTGATGGTGGATGTGTTCATCACCTGCTACAACGAGCCGCTGGAAGTGCTGAGGCGGACAGCCATCGGTGCCCGCGCCGTTCGATATCCACACCGCACGTACATGCTGGACGACGGGAAGCGGGACGAAGTGCGCGCGATGGCTGCGGAGCTCGGCATCGGGTATATCCGCCGGGTGGGGAACGCCAACGCGAAGGCAGGGAACCTAAACTTCGCGCTGACCGTGACCGAGGGGGAGTTCATCCTCCAGCTGGACGCGGACCACGTTCCGCTGCCCAACATTCTCGACCGCATGCTGGGACATTTCAACGATCCCAAAATGGCCGTCGTGCAGTCGCCGCAGGATTTTTACAACGTGGATTCCTTCACCCACGTCGTGAACAACGAGGGTCGGCGGCTGTGGGAAGAAAATCGGATTTTCTACTCTCTGATTCAGCCCGGCCGCGACAACTGGGACGCTTCTTTCTTCTGCGGCAGCTGCGGAATTCTCCGCCGAACCGCGCTGGAGGATATCGGCGGGTTCGCGTCGCAGACGATCATCGAGGACATGGAGACGACGATCGAGCTGCAAGCCAAGGGCTGGAGCTCGGGCTACCATAACGAGACGCTCGCGTATGGTCTCGCTCCGGGCGCGGCCGACGCCTATCACGTGCAGCGGCTGCGTTGGGGACAGGGCGCGATGCAGATTCTTCGGAAGATCAAGCCTCTGACCAAGAAGGGCCTGACGCTGGCTCAGCGGATCAACTATTTCGCGGGCACGGCGACGTATTTCGAAGGCTGGCAGAAGGCCGTCTTCTATCTGATGCCGCTGTTCTTTTTCTTCACGGGGATTTTGCCCGTTGCGGGGAGCGAGCGCGAATTTCTGATTCGGCTCGTCCCGTACCTGGTACTGGCCGTGCTCGCCTTCGAGCTGCTCTCGCGCGGCACGGGATATCTGCTCGTCACCGAGCGGTTTACGATGGTGCGGGTGTTCACGTACATGACGGCCGCGCTGGCGATTTTCACGACCAAGCCGTTGAAGTTCAACGTTACGCCCAAGGGAAAAACGGCGGTGCCGGTGATGGCATACGCGCCGCAGGTCGTGCTGTTGCTGCTTTCGGTTGCGGCGCCTATCTGGGCAACGATCGCCTACAGCCAGGGTTGGATCAACTACACCGCGCCCGGTTGGGGCGCTCTCGCGTTTTGGATAAACCTGATCTGGGTCAGCTGGAACATCTACTTCGCAGCGTACGTGGTTCGACACACGCTCAAGATGCGCCAGGAGCGACAGGACCACCGTTTTGTCGAGCAGCTTCCCATCCAAGTGAGGTCCGACCGCGGTGCGGACGCGACCGTGTTTCCCGCGATCACTGTCGATCTCAATCCCATAGGCCTGGGGTTCCGCGCGACGCATAAGGTCGAGATTGGCACACAGGTCGCCATTCAGCTGCCGCTCGCAGCCGAGCGTGTGTGGACGACTGGAGAAGTGCGCTTCGTTCAGAAAGAGGAATCGCGCTTTGGCGACGTGTACATGCACGGAGTCGCGTTCGGCGATATCCCCATCGAGGCGCGGGACGCAATCGAGCTGCACTGCACGCAGCATGCGATGCCGATGTGGCGCCTCAAGTTCCGTCAGTCCATCGACATCATGACGCGCGCAACTGAGGTCGTCCGCAACCTGCGTGGCGACAGGCGGCGAATCATTGGACTTCCTGCAACGGTGTCGGTTTTGGATGGGTCGGGACAGGAACCCGTGGAGCTGCCCGAAATGCTTATCCTCGAGGAGATGAGCTCGCGGGGAGCGCAGCTCATCGGAGACAAGCCCATCACGCCGGGAACCCCGATCACCGTGTTTGTTGACGGTGCGGCGATCACGCTGGCTGGAACAGTGCGGCACGTGCGCTCGCTTGAGACTCCGATGCAGGTGCTCTTCAGCATGGGAGTTGAGCTGAGCGTCGTCAGCGTTCCCGAGGGGCTTCGGACAGTGGTCAAGGACCATCGACTGGTCGAAGCGCTTACGGCCGCCGAGCAGGCAAGCCCTGCTCCAGCGCGCCGTCGGACGGGACATGAAAGCGGATCACCTTTGAATGAGAACAGTGATGACCTTGCCCCCTGATGAATCGCACGCTCGACCAGACGAAATCTCGCCCCTGGACGATTCTCCGATCGTAATCCACGGCCCTCTGCACGACTCGACCGCAGGCGTTGGTCTGGCCAGCGTGGTGCCCGTGGTGGCTCCGATTGGGACCGCAGAGAGGAATGCGGCGGCCGCTGCTGCCCTTGAGCGTGCAAGGATGGCGGCTGTGGAGGCGGACCAGCTGCACCCGCCACTGCCGGCGGGCGGCACGACCTACCCCCTCCCCGGCGACCGTGTCACCGAGCCGCGCCGCGCGCTCAGCCTCGATGCGGTGCGCGGATTTTTCCTTGTGGTAATGACATTCGGCTTCACGATCCAGACTGCACTACTGCCGCTCTGGATGTACCACGTGCAGATGCCGCCGCCGACCTTCGCGCTAGCGGACGCTCCCGGGATTGGATGGCGTGATCTGGCCTACGCCGCATTCATTTTCACGATGGCGGCGGCTCTTCCCATCACGCTCTCGCGCCGGATAGAGAGTGGCGAAACAGAGGTTGGCATCGTGCTGGGCGCGCTCCGACGGTTTGCCCTCCTTTTCGTTTTTGCGCTCCTGATCGGTCACGCAAATACGTACTTCATCGGCTATAACCAGACGGGCCGCGCGCTGGCGATCGTGGGCTTCGTGATCATGTTTGCCGTGTTCCTGCGGCGGAGGCGAGATTGGAACGAGCACAATTTCGTGTGGATCCCGCGCGCGGGGTGGATCGCCGCGATACTCTTTCTCACGTTGTCCCCTCTGCTGTACGGCAGCACGTTCTCACCCGCGCGCCGGGATGAGATAATCGCGTACCTCGCGATCGCGTCGCTGTTTGGATCTGTCATCTGGTATTTCACGCGTGACAATCTCAACGCGCGGCTCGCGGTGCTAGCGGGAATCGTAGCGTTGTATCTCGGCGCGCGCGGCGACGGCTGGATCGGACAGTGGTGGTGGAGCTCGCCCGCCCCGTGGCTGTTCAGGCCGACGGATCTGGGGCTGATGGCGATTGTGATTCCGGGGACGATCGCCGGAGATGTCGTTCTTCGCTGGATGAACTCGCCGGCTGAGACGTCCGCGAGCGGCGCGTCGCAGGGTGCATGGAGTTCGACGCGGGTGACAGCGCTTGCAGCCCTCGCGTTCCTGCTGACGCCGATCGTCGTGAGCGGACTGTACGGCCGGTGGGTGCAGGAGACGACGCAGGCCGCGCTGGTGATCTGTGCAGTTGGAGCCGGATTGGTCTGGCGTCCGACCTCCGTGCACGAGCGAATGCTCCGCGCCCTGTTCGTCTGGGGTTCGGT
>JBKJKB010000248.1:0-3632 GCA_046597675.1 Gemmatimonadaceae bacterium | reverse complement strand
GTTTACGGCTGACACCGCCCGCCAGCGGTGACGGAATCCGCGCGCAGCTGTGTTTAATACCGGCGTATCACACCCACGACGACTCCCTGAATTGTCACGTCATTCTCGTGCACGTAGATCGGCTGTAGCGTCTCGTTCGCGGGCTGCAGACGGATCCGGCCGTCCTTCTCCCGGTAGAATTTCTTGAATGTCGCGGACGTGTTGTCTATCAGCGCGATCACCATCTCCCCGTTGTCCGCGGTCGGCTTCTCGTTGACGATGACGTAGTCGCCGTCGCGGATCTGCTCATCGACCATCGAGTTGCCGCGGACGCGCAGCACGAAGTGGTTACCGTTCTTGCGCACGAGGTCGTCGGGAACGGCGAACGTTTCGGGCAGCGAGATTGCTTCGATGGGCATGCCGGCCGCCACGGTTCCCACAAGCGGCAGATGTACGGCGCGGGCGTACACGTCGGAGGAGGGGATCTCGATCCCGCGGCTCTCGTTATAGTGCCGCTTGATGTAGCCCTTGCGCTCGAGATTGGTGAGATGCTCGTGCACAGTGGCGAGCGAGCTGTAGTCGAACCGCTCGGCGATCTCCTCGAAGCTGGGCGCGTATCCGTTGGCCTCCGAATAATCGGCCAGATATGTGAGGATTTCCCGCTGCCGTTTCGTGAGCGACATATCTTGTTTAGCCCTCTATAAAGGTTGTCACCCTGCCGCACCGAAGATTTGCCGAACTCACACGTTAGCCGAACAATCCCCGAAGTGCAACAGCAATCTTCGTGGAAGGCGCCGACAGGCACCCTAGGGGAGCTCATTAGGCTCTCCGAGGCGGCGGTGGCGGGCCTGCGTCCGTGCAGGCATGAGCTCGAGGTCGAGGCAGGCGCCCGGCCGCCGGGCCCGTCGTTCGTTGCGGCGCTGAAAGGGGAAACCGTGGCCGTGATCGCGGAGGTAAAGCGACGATCGCCCTCCAGGGGTGACCTCGATGCATCCCTTTCCGCTGGTGACAGGAGCGTGTCCTACGTGCGCGGGGGCGCAGCCGCGATATCGGTGCTGACCGAGCCAACCCGCTTCGGTGGCTCGCTCGGGGATCTCGCCGAAGTCGTCCGTGTGGCGTGTCCAGCTCCCGTGCTGCGCAAGGATTTCATCGTGCACGAGCTGCAGGTGCTCGAGGCTAAAGCGGCGGGCGCGTCGGCGGTCCTCCTGATTGCGCGCGCGCTGCCCCCGGAATTACTCGCCGCGCTCGTCGGCTTTTCGCGAGCGCATGAGATCGAGCCGTTCGTCGAGACGCGCGATGCCGTCGAGATCGCGCGCGCAGTGGAGGCGGGGGCGACCGTCATTGGAATCAACGCACGCGATCTCGAGACCCTCCTAATCGACGCCGACCTGGTGCCAGGTCTATTGGACCACGTGCCGGTGGAATTGCTGGCGGTGGCCGAGAGCGGGATCGAGGATCGCGCCGCAGTAGAGCGGCTCGCGCGCGCGGGGGCGGATGCCGTGCTGGTTGGCAGCGTGCTGACGCTGGCGTCCGACGGTGAGCGGGCGGTGCGTGATCTCGCCGGCGTTCCGCGTAGCGGTCGCGCCGCATGAGCGCCCCATGACCGGGATAAAGTTCTGCGGGATGACGCGCGCGGAAGACGCGCGTCTCGCTGGCGAGCTGGGAGCGGCGTATGTCGGAGTGATCTTCGCTCCGAGCCAGCGCCGCGTGGAACCGGCGGAAGCGGGGAACATACTGGCCGACGCCGCGGGCGCGCGGAAGGTCGGCGTGTTCGGGGAAGCGTCTGTCGACGAAATCCTCGCGGCCGCCGAGGAGTCGGGGCTGGACGTCATTCAATTGCACGCGGGACCGCGGTCAGGGACCATCGAAGGACTGCGCGAGAGCTTCCGCGGCGAGATCTGGAGCGTCGTTCGAATCGCGGAAGGCGGAATTCTCGAAGCTGGCGGCGACGGCGGGACGGCGGACGCCGTTCTCGTCGACAGCTATTCCGAATCCGGGCTCGGCGGAACTGGAAGGACGTTCGATTGGGCGCGCGAGTTGGAGGGGATCCGGCGAGCGGTGGCGGACAGACCGCTGATCGTCGCGGGCGGGCTGGATCCCGACAATGTCTCGAACGCGATTCGCGTGCTGCAGCCGGCTGTGGTCGACGTGTCGTCCGGTGTGGAGTCGTCGCCAGGCGTAAAGGATCACTCCCGGATGCGCGCGTTCGCGCGCGCCGTCGCGGATGCCGATGGCGAATGACGTGGAGGCGGTAGACCTCGATCGTTTCGGCGCGTTCGGCGGCAGGTATGTGCCCGAGACGCTCATTCCAGCGCTGGACGAGCTGACGGAGGCGTACGCCGCGGCTGTGAACGATCCGGAGTTTACGCGCGAGCTTGACGATCTTCTGCGCAATTACGTGGGGCGCCCTTCGCCGCTTACGTCCGCGCCTCGTTTGTCGGAGGAGGTCGGCGCGCGCGTGTTCCTCAAGCGGGAGGACCTGAACCACACGGGCGCGCACAAGATCAACAACACCGTCGGACAGGCGTTGCTCGCGCGGCGGATGGGCAAGCGGCGCATCATCGCTGAAACGGGAGCCGGGCAGCACGGCGTCGCGACGGCCACCGTGTGCGCGCGGTTCGGCCTGGAGTGCGTCGTCTACATGGGCGAAGAGGACATGCGCCGGCAGGAGCTCAACGTGTTTCGCATGCGGCTTCTGGGAGCGACGGTGGTTCCGGTTTCGTCCGGGACGCGAACGCTCAAGGACGCCACGAGCGAAGCGATCCGGGACTGGGTTGGCTCCGTCAACGACAGCCACTACATAATCGGCTCGGTCGTCGGGCCGGCGCCGTACCCGCGAATCGTGCGCGACATGCAGGCTGTGATCGGCCGGGAGGCGAGAGCGCAGATGATTGAGCAGGCGGGCGGCCTGCCAAAGTCCGTCGTCGCGTGCGTAGGTGGCGGGTCGAACGCCATGGGGGTATTCCACGCCTTCATCGGCGACGGGGACGTCGAGCTGGTCGGGGTCGAGGCAGCGGGCCGGGGTCTCGACTCGACGGAGCATTCCGCGTCGCTCTCGCGCGGGAAGCCGGGGGTTCTGCACGGATCCCTCAGCTACCTTCTGCAGGACGAGCACGGCCAGATTTTGCCCGCGCACTCGGTCTCCGCCGGGCTGGATTATCCTGGCGTTGGACCAGAGCACGCCTATCTTATGGAGCTTCGCCGGGCAACGTATGTCTCCGTGACCGATTCCGAGGCCCTGAGCGGCTTTTTGGCGCTGAGCAGGCTGGAGGGAATAATCCCCGCTTTGGAATCGGCGCACGCTGTCGCCTGGATCATGGAGAACCGCGGCCGCTGGTCGGACGATGACTCGCTTCTCGTCTGTATAAGTGGACGCGGGGACAAGGATGTGTCGCAGGTAAGCGAGATGGACTTGTTGATCTGATGGCGTCACCCATAGGCGCGCCTGCGCAACCAGAGGAGTCAGTCGATCCGCCGCCGTTCGCGGCTGCGATCGTCACGGATGTCCTGAAGACCTTCTCCAAGGCTGTTCGCGCGCACGCTCTTTACCTGCCCAACAATCCGATGCATGCGCGATCGATGGAAGCCGCGCGCGCCGCATTTCAGGGACTCTGGCAGCAGACGGACGAGGTCGTGCTAAGCGTCAGCGAGAC
>JBKJKB010000188.1:0-12118 GCA_046597675.1 Gemmatimonadaceae bacterium | reverse complement strand
ACATGGCGAACCTGGAGAGCGTGTACACGTACGAGGGCACGCACGATATCCACACGTTGGTGCTGGGCCAGGCGGTCACGGGGATCAGCGCCTTCGAGTAGGGGCGTCCCCATCAATGTCGCGCGAAGCGGAGGAAGGACGGAGTCTCGATAGCCTGCGCGATCGGATCCGCGAGTTGGACCTGGCGCTCGTCGCGCTGGCGGCCGAACGCGTCGAAGTGGCGCGGGAGGTCGGGCAGCTCAAACGGCGGCAGAAGCTCTCGACCATCGAGTACGCGCAGGAGCGGGTGGTGCTCGAGCGGGCTCGCGCCGCCGCGCAGGAGCGCGGGCTCGACCTGACGATCGCGGAAGACGTTTTTGCCGCGCTGATCCGTGCATCGGTCACTGTGCAGGATGCGGACAATATTCGCCTGGCCGCCGTGGGCGCTGGCAGAAACGCAGTCATCGTCGGCGGTGCCGGCCGCATGGGCAGGTGGTTCGCCCGCTTCCTCTCGGCCCAGGGCTATGCCGTCGGCGCCCTGGATCCGGCCGCGCCGGCGGATGAAAATGAGTGGGCCGGCAGTGCGCTCCCTTCGGCGGATCTCGTTGTCTGCTCCACGCCGCCGGCCGCGATCACGGAGCTATACGCCGGCTGGTCCAGGAATCCGCCGGCCGGGGTCGTGGTGGACATCGCCAGCATCAAGACGCCGCTGATCGAGCCGATTCGCGCTCTTCAGCGTGCCGGCGGTCGCGTGGCCTCGATCCACCCCATGTTCGGCCCGTCTGCCGTCCTGCTGCGTGATGCGGACGTCGTGATCTGCGACACGGGCGATTCGGAAGCCACGACCGTGGTAGAGAAGCTGTTCCAATCGACCACTGCGCATATCGTGCGCATGCCGTTAGCCGATCACGACCGCGTCATGGCCGACCTCCTGAGCCTATCGCACGCCACAGCTATCGCCTTCGCCCTCGCATTGCCGGATGCCGAGCACCCAGTGCGCAGTACGACCTTTCAGGCTCTCGAGTCGCTCGCCGCGGCGGTCGTGCGGGAAAGCCCCGACGTCTACTTCGAGATTCAGGCCATGAATCCCCATTCGGGGTTGGCCCTTGGGCGGCTGAGAATTGCTCTGGATCGCATAGTCACGGCTGTTACCGCGCGGGACTCTGAAGCCTTCGGAGCGTTGCTCGAGGAGGGACGGAGGCGAACGCCGGAGGGGAGGTAGTCGAGCTGTCGCTCAGTCAATCGCTGCGAGCACCCGGCTGACCAGTCCGTCGAGCGCGCCGTTGTCTATCCAGCGCGCGACGACCACCAGATCGTTTTCCGGATCTACGTAGATCAGGTTGGTGCCGTTCCCCAGGTGCATGAACGCCGACTCGGGCGCGCTCGGCAATCGCTTGCGACCGGTGTTGAGGAACCAGTTCATGAAGCCGTAGTCGGTCTGTACAGGCGTCGGCGTGAGCGACAGCTGCACCCAGCGCTCGGATAAAATGCGGCGGCCGTTCCAGACGCCGCGCCGCAAGGTCAGCAGCCCGAAGCGCGCCTGATCGTAGGCACTGATGAACATGCCGCCGCCCCAGTGGCCGCCGCCGGCTACCGACTGTACCGGCGCGCCGTCGAGCACGATCCAGGAGTTATCGTACCCGTACCAGCGCCAGGTGGGCGACGCGCCGATCGGATCCATCACGTATTGGGCGAGCACCTGGGGAAGCGGCCGCCGCCAGACGTTGAGCGCGGCGAGCGCGAGCGCATTGACGCGAACGTCATTGTATTCGTAAGAGCTGCCCGGCGCCTTGCGCTCGCGCGTGAGCCATGACGACTGATCGCGGTCGGGGCGGTCGGCCCAGTCGGGCTTGCCCCACAGCGTCCCTTCCCAGTCGCTGGTCTGGCGCAGGAGATCGTTCCAGGTGATGCGCCGGTTGTGGGGCGTGTCAAATGGATGGATGATCCCCGGGTCACCGCCCGTGACGTCGGCGGGTGAGCGCGGCGCGTGCGATAGCGCCACCACCGGCGCCATATCAGCATGTACGGGGCGATTCAAATCGGGGATCAGTCCACGGTCGAAGGCTACCCCCACGACGGCGGATAAAAAGCTCTTGCTGATGCTGAACGTCATGTCCACGCGCTTCGGGTCGCCCCACTCGGCCACGACGTGCCCGCGGCGGATGATCAGCCCGGTCGGGTCGCCGCGCGCCTTGAACGGACCGATCGCGTCGCCGTACGGCTCGCGTCCGAACGACTGCACGTGCGCCAGCAGCAGATCCCGCGGCGCCTTGGATTCATTCGCGATGGCGAACGCGACTGCCGCCGCGACGCCCGCGGAGTCCAGGCCGGCCTGTCTCGGGCTGCGGTGCTCCCAGCGCCCGTCCGGGCCGGGATAGTAAGCGGCGTCGCGCGGCCGCTGCTGCGCGTGCAGTTCGGGCAATACCGCACATGCAGCGATGCCGGCGATGCAAAGGGCTACAACGCGCCCGCTATGCATCGCGCTTCCTTCGCTCCATCCAGCGGTCAACCGAAAACCGGTCCTCAGCTCGCGGCATCACCAGAAGAAAAAGCAACAGCGCAGCTCGCGGGATCACGTGAGAGTGGAACTCGTACAGTGGTTCCAGCAGCAGATGCCCGAATGTCACGACCACCAACACGCCGCCAAGAGCGATCAGCGCCTCGCGGGTGCGAAAGCCGATGAGCAGCAGCGCTCCAGCGGCCAGCTCGACGAACGGAATGATCGTCCCAACCGTCCAGAGCGCGAAGCCGGGCAGATACGTCTCCGCATAGGGAACGACGAAGAGCTGGCGCGCATGCTCCAGCGGACCCAGGTCAAAAACCTTCCACGCGCCGGCCATGAAAAAAATGAATCCCAGGATGGCGCGCGCAAAAAAGATCGCCCAGCTCCGGCCCTCGTTATCTGATTTCATACCTGCCAAGATGGATGATCTGACGGGGGTCTGCCGACTCGGCGCTATCTGTATCGTGTTCCGTGCTTGATTACGATGTCCACGGAGTGCAGCAGGTTGATGTAGCGAAGCACGTCCCCGCGCACGGCGATTATGTCGGCGTATTTGCCTTCGCTAACCGTTCCCACGTCGCGATCCACCTTCATGGCAACCGCCGGCCAGTACGTGGCCGCGCGAATCGCCATCATCGGGTCCACGCCCAGCCGGTTGACCCACACGTCGAGCTCGTTCCAGGTGGCCTGGCTGTAAAACTTCATCGGGATGCCTGCGTCAGTTCCGATCAGTAGAATAACTCAGGACTCTTTCAGCTGCTGGAATTTTCTGCAATGGCATTTTCGTACCGTGGGATCTCACCTTTGGCTCGGGGATGCAGACGCTCGGGTCGCTGCTCGCGGTGCTCACGATCGGCTGGTGCTTCAACCGGTCGGCGGCGCTCCGGGAGCTTTCGGCTCCGGGAGAGCGGGCCGTGCCTGTATGGCTCTTCTACTGGATTCGGTTCGGCATCCCCGCGGCGATACTCGCGGTCGGCATCTGGTGGCTGCTGACGAACGTGTTCGGCACCGTGGCCGGCGTTTGATGCCGCGAGTGCGAGCCGGTGCGCGCGCGGCAGCGCACGCAAGTGACAGCTCGCTGACGGTTGGTCGTACGATTCGCGTGCCGGATTCCGGAGCGGAGCGAGGGAAGGTCGATGGCAGGAGGTCCGGGGAAACCCGGACTTCTTTGCATTCAGGCGGCTATCTTTCGCGCTGAAATCCATCCCCTCAGAACGGAGCAATTCGCGGTGAAGATCGCCGTGTGCGTGAAGCGCGTCCCGGACATGGACGCGCGATTCAGGATCTCGGCCGACGGCACGTCGCTGGACGAGGCCGGGTTCAAGTTCGACATAAACGACTTCGATGCCTGGGCCGTCGAGGCCGCTCTCCAGATCAAGGAGAAGGCGGGGCAGGGCGAGGTCGTGGTACTGTCGCTCGGACCGGCCTCGGTGCAGGAAACGATCCGCAAGGCACTCAGCATGGGCGCGGACCGCGGCATCCACCTCTCCGCCGATCGTATTCCGTTCGACGGCTTCGCGATAGCGCGCGCGATAGCGGCCGAGCTGAAGGACGGGTCCTATGATCTGATCCTGTTCGGCAAGATGTCGCCGGACTCTTCCAACGGTATCGTCGGACCGATCGTCGCCGAGCTGCTCGACTACGCCTGCGTGACCGCGATCTCCGGGCTGGAGATGGCTGACGGACGCGGAACGGCCAAGCGGGAGCTCGAGGGCGCGCAGGAGTTCGTCGAGTTCGCCTTGCCCGCGGTCCTCACCGTCGACGAAGGGCTCAACACGGCGCGGTACCCTTCGCTCAAGGGGATCATGGCGGCCAAGAAGAAGCCGCTCGAGAGCAAGCCCGCGCAGCTGGGCGAGCCGATGGTGACGATCAAGGCGCTGGCGATGCCGCCGGACCGACCACCGGGGAAGATCGTGGGCGAAGGCGCCGCCGCCGTGCCGGAGCTCGTGCGGTTACTCCAAACCGAAGCGAAGGTGCTCTGATGGCGAACATTTTTGCATTCGCGGAACAGCGCTCCGGAGAGCTGCGCAAGGTCGCGCTGGAAAACGTGACGGCCGCGCGCGCGCTGGCGGACGCCACCGGCGGGGAAGTGCACGTTCTGCTCGCGGGCTCGGCGGGAATAGCGCAGAAGGCCGAGCAGCTCGCCAAGCATGGCGCCGACGTTGTCATGGTGTGCGAGCACGACGCATTCACGGACTACAACGCCGAAGCGGTAGCGGCGCTCTCCGCCGAGCGGATCAAGTCCGGGGGTTATCGCGTCGCGGTGTTCTCGACGTCGGCGCAGGGGCGCGATCTGCTGCCGCGGGTTGCAGCGAAGCTCGGCGGGGGAATCGTCACGGACGTGACCGACGCGCGCATCGAAGGCGACGCGGTGGTCGTCAAGCACCCGATCAACATCGGCAAGGTCATCGCCACCGCGTCGATCGCGGGCACGCCGGCGGTGATCGGCCTCCGTCCCGGTAACACGACGCTCGTCGAGAATCCCCGGACGCCGCGGATCGAGCAGGTGCAGCCGGTGGGCGATCCGGCTGCCGCGCGCGTGAAGGTGAAGGAGATGAAGAAAGGAACCTCGGCGAAGCTCGACATCGGCGAGGCGCCGGTGGTGATCGCCGGGGGCCGCGGGCTCAAGTCGGCCGAGGGTTTCAAGCTCGCCGAGGATCTGGCCGAGGCTTTCGGGAACGCCGCGGTCGGCGCGACGCGCGCGGTGTGCGACGACGGCTGGCGGCCGCACTCCGAGCAGATCGGGCAGACAGGTCGTGTGGTGAGTCCCGATCTCTACATCGCCGTCGGAATTTCGGGCGCGGTCCAGCATCTCGCCGGAATGCGCACGTCGAGGACGATCGTCGCGATCAACAAGGACAAGGAAGCGCCGATCTTCAAGATCGCGGACTATGGCATCGTGGGCGACGTCGCCGAGGTCCTGCCGGCGCTCACCGCGGCGGTGCGCGAAGCGCGGGAATCGAACTGATGGCGGACGACCGCTCGTCGATTATTCCGGCGAAGCACCAGCCACAGCTCCCGGTCGGGCGGTTTATTACCGGTGGCCCGCCGGACCCGGAGCATGTGCCGATGGATGTAGTGTTCGTCGGCGGTGGGCCGGCGGGTCTCGCGGGCGCGATCGAGCTCGCGCGGCTCGTGAAAAAAGACAACGAGGCTGGTGGGACACTCGGCGACATCCAGATCGCCGTGCTCGAGAAGGCGCAAGCACTCGGCGAGCATTCGCTCTCCGGGGCGGTTGTTAATCCGCGCGCGATGCGCGAGCTGTTTCCTGATCTGCCGGACAAGGATTTTCCATTCCGCGGGCCGGTGGAAGGCGAGCGCGTCTATTTCATGACCGAGTCGCGCGCGCTGCGGATCCCGACGCCCCCCACGATGAACAATCATGGCTTCTTCATCGCGTCAGCATGCGAGGTCGTGCGCTGGCTGGGTGAGCGCGCCGAGGAGCTTGGCGTCAACATCTTCACCGGATTCCCCGCCGCGTCGCTGCTGACGGAAGGTGAGAAGGTGACCGGCGTGCGGACCGCCGAGGCAGGGCTCGCGCGCGATGGACAGCACGGGGCCGGATACTCGCCCGCGACCGATATCACCGCGCGCGTGACCGTTCTCTCCGAGGGCACGCGCGGCTCGCTGTCGCAGGCCTGGATGAAATCGCAGGGCATTGAGTCGGAGAACCCTCAGATCTACGCGCTCGGCGTGAAGGAGATCTGGGAGACCAAACGCCCGCTCGACGCCATCGTGCATACGCTCGGATGGCCGCTGCCCACGAGCGCGTTCGGCGGCAGCTTCATGTATCCGCTCTCGCCAAACACCGTGGCGCTCGGGCTCGTCGTGGGCATGGACTACCAGGACGCGGCGCTCGACGTGCACGAGCTGTTGCAACGGATGAAGCAGCACAAGCTGTTCCGGGAGGTGCTCGATGGCGGGGAGATGGTCGAGTGGGGCGCCAAGACGATTCCCGAAGGCGGCTACTACGCGCTCCCGCGGCGGAAGAGCGGCGACGGTGTGTTGATCGTCGGAGACGCGGCGGGGTACGTGGAGGTCGCATCGCTCAAGGGCGTGCACTACGCGATGCAGTCGGGGATGTACGCCGCGCGCGCGATCTTCGGTGCGTTGAAGAAGGGTGACACGTCCGCGGCTGCACTCTCTGCGTACGACAAAACGATCGACGCGAGCTACGTCACGGAAGACCTGCGCAAGCGCCGCAACATGCGGCTGGCGTTCCAGAAGTATGGATTCTATGTGGGCGGAGCGATGGCGACGCTGATGACGCTCACCGGCGGCGCGTTCCCCGGCGGAAAAATCGAATCACATGAGGATTCTCGTGCGCCGCGGCGAACGGGGAAGGGCGAGCGGTTCGTGCCCGATGGGAAGCTCACCTTCAGCAAGCTGGACGCGGTTTACAAATCAGGGAATGCAACACGCGACGACATCCCGTCGCACCTGGTTGTCGGAACCGACATTCCCGCGGAGGTCGCCGAGCTGTACGTGCACATGTGCCCGGCGGGCGTATACGAGCGCGATGGCGAGCGGCTGGTGGTCAATCCCGCGAACTGCATCGACTGCAAAGCCACTGATGTGATTGGACCGCGCTGGACGCCGCGCGAGGGCGGCAGCGGGCCGCGTTACCGCCAGATGTAAGAGCGCAGTCGCCTCTGGCTGATCTGTCAGGCGATATTCGCGGAGGATCTTATGGGCTGGTTTGGAGGCGCGGTTGTGTCTGGCGCATAATCCGGTAGATGGTAATGGTCTGCTGGATTTCGCCTGAACGGAACTCTCGCACGTCCTTGTCGGTAATCGCGAATCCGCGGGCTGAGCACTCAGTGATGAAATCCGGGAATGCGATCCGACCGGGATCGGCGACGAGCGCGTGACCTCCCGGCGCCATCAGCCGATCGATTGCGGTTGCGACCATGGCAGGATAGCGGGGCTCGTACATCACGTCGGCAGCCAGCACGACGTTGTAGGTGCCGACGTCAGCCGGAATCCCCGACCAGTCCACATGCCGCGTCCGAACCGCGCGTTTCGCATTGACGCGCGTGTTCAGCTCCGTGAAGCTGAGCGCGTCGTCGTAGTAATCGGTGGCCGTCACGTCGAACCCGCTGATTGCCGCCGCGCACGCGCACAGTCCCGATCCGCAGCCCAGCTCGATCAGCGAGCGCCCCGCTCCCTTTTCCTGGAGTAACCGCTCGGCAAGCATCATCGACGAGGGCCAGATGTCCGCCCAGTACGGCAGGCGCTCGTCCTTGACGTAGTCGACCTCCGTAATGAGATCGTCGGCGTTGCGGGGGCGCAGTAGAAGAAATTCGCGGCCGCCGATCGTGAAAACTTCTTCGATGGTGTCGAACTCGCGCTCCAGCCGCGAGCGCAGCGTATCCTTCACGCGTGCAGCTCGAATCGCTCGGTAAGTTGCGCGTCGGGGTCGAGCTCGATCGCCGTGACGATCTCTCCCAGGTCGATCGTGCGGCCCGCCGGCACGACGAGGAGCGCGTTCGCCGCCGCCATCGATGAAAGAATCCCGGAGCCCTGCGGACCGGTCGAGCGCGCATGCAGCTCGCCGTTTTCGGCGCGCGTCAAAATTCCGCGCACCAGGTGCATCATCGACTCCGACCCCTTGAGGCGCTCGGCAGCGATGGCCGTGATCGGACGAGGATACAACCGCAGCGATCCGCTCATCTTGCGGAGCATCGGCCGGATGAAAAGCTCCCCGCCGATGAGCGCGGACACTGGATTCCCCGGCAGGCCGAGCCACGGTGTGCCGTTCACCGAGCCGAACGCGATGTTCGCGCCCGGCCGCATCCGGATTTTCCAGAAGGTGATCTCGCCGCCCATCGCCTTGATCACGCCGCGCGTGTGATCGAACTCGCCGACGGAAATGCCGCCGCTCGTGATGATGAGATCGTTGTCGGAAGCCTCTTCGAGCGCGTCACGAAATGCTTCCGGATCGTCGGCGATGAGCCCGGCATCGATCGGCACGCCGCCGCTCTCGCGCACGAGCGCGGCGAGCGAATAGCTGTTGCTCGACACGATTTTCCTGCCTCCCGGCGCACCTTCCAGCTCCTCGACCCGCACCAGCTCGTCGCCGGTGCTGAGGATCGCGACATTCGGTCGTGCGTGCACCGCGACCCTGCTGGTTCCCGTCGAGGCCAGCACGCCGATGTGCGGCGCAAGCAGTCTCGTGCCGCGCTTGATTACGACCTGGCCTTCGGCGACATCCTCCGCCCGCTTGCGCACATTCCTACCGACGTCACGCACGTCGTTGATGGTAACGACGCCCGCGCGCTCGTCAGTGTCCTCGATCCGAATGACGGTGTCCGCTCCCTCGGGGATCGGTGCGCCCGTCATGATCTTCATCGCTTCCCGGGGAGGAAGCGGACGATCCGCGAGGCCGCCTGCTCTTATCGTTGCTGCTACGCGGAGCTGCGCGCCGGCCGCGACGTCGCTCGCTCGAACCGCGTAGCCATCCATCGCGGAATTGTCCCACGGCGGGATCGCGATGGACGACGTGACATCACGCGCCGCGAATCTGCCGAGCGCGTCCTCGATATGTACTGCGGCGACATCGAGCGGGGAAATCGCCGCCAGAACCGTCTCGACGGCTTCGGCGACGCCGAGCATCAGAGCGATGGCAGAGGGGACTCCGCCATCCGGCGCACCATTTCCTGGATCGCGCCCGTCACGGCGGACGTCGGCACGAGATAATTGTTGCAGATGAAGCTGTAAATAAGCGTCGCGCCGCCGGCCGTGCGCACGTACCCGCTGAACGCGCGCACCGCGCCGAGTGTCCCGGTCTTGCCGTGCGCGTTACGCTCAGCGCTCGTGCCGCGCAGCCAGTTCTGTACGGTGCCGCTGACGCCGACCACGGGAAGCGCATCGTAAAAAACCGTTCCATACGGATGGCGCTGCATGACGGAGAGCACGCGCACCATTGTCGCGGGCGTGACGTAGTTGTGCCGCGACAGGCCGCTGCCGTCACGGATGGAAAACTCCATGCTGTCCGCGCCCCACTCGCGCAGCTGCCGCCGCGCGACTGCCGCGCCGCTGTCGGCCCGGCCGACACCCGTTCGCTCGAGGCCGATCGTGCGCAAAATTATCTCCGCGATCTGGTTCTGCGACGGCTTGAGCATCGCTCCCAGGATCTCGCTGAGTGGCGGCGATTGAACGACGAACAGAGTCTCCGCCGGCGCAACGGGCGAGATGGCGCGCATGCTGTCGCTCAATACGATCCCGTCGTGCATGATACCGCGCTGGCGCAGCGCGACCGACAGCGCCTTGAGATACGCCTGACGGGGATCGGGTGCGGGACGGACTGATTCCATGCCCGGCCCCGCCTCGGTCAGCGTTTCCACCGCCTCCAGCCCCTCGTTGAACACGAGATCGTCGATGCCGGCCCCGTAATCCTCGCCGAGGTCGTCGTACTCCCAGCCGTAGCCGTAGATGGAGCCGGGGAAGGCGTCGCCGCTCGCGACGAGCGGTCCGGAGAAGCCCGTGACCCCATGTGCGCGCAGCGAGTCGGCGATCGCGCGCAGCGGTGTGAGCGGGTCCGCGTGGAACCGCGTGCTTACGGTCGGATCGCCACGGCCGGTCACCAGCAGCTCCGTGCACCGCCCGCGCGTCGTGCCGCAGCGCACCGCGAACGTAGTGCGAAAGCGGAAGTCAGGGCCGAGCAGGTGGAGAGCCACGGCGCCCGTGAGCACCTTCATGTTCGATGCAGGCATCACCAACTTGCGCGGATTCAGCGAGTACAGCGTATCGCCGGTCGCAAGGTCGACCACCAGCGCGCCCCACATCGCCGTACGGAAGCTGGGGTCGTGAAAGACGGAGTCCGCGGTGCGCACGAGGGCAAGCCGCGCGTCGACCTCCGGAGCGACTACCACCGGCGCCGAGTCGGCTGACGGAACTGCGACCATGGGTGGAGCAACCCGCGGCGCGGGCGCGCACGCCGCCAGCACCAGCGCCGCCCCGAGCACACACGCGGGAAGAAACCGCGAACCGTTCGGCGACACTTTAATCTCCCGTGTACGTGGCGCTGAGCGTCGCGTCTTCCGCAACGGTTACCCGCGTGACTGACGCGCGGCCGTTCAACCGCTCCTGCACGCGCACAAAAATGAACCGCGCCAGATTCTCGCCGCTCGGGATCAGCTTGCCGTCGGCGAACTCCGGCACGTCCGCATTGATGTTTCGGTGGTCGAACCGGTCGCTCACTTCCTCGCGCAGAATCGCGTCCAGCGCGCCGAGGTCCACGACGAACCCCGTCTCCTGATCGATCTCACCGGAAACGGTTACTTCGCACCCGTAGTTGTGGCCGTGATAGCTCGGCCGCGAGCACGAGCCGAAGGCCTCGAGGTTTTTCTCCTCGCTCCAGTCGGGACGGCGGTATCGATGCGCCGCGGCGAAGGTGACGCGGCGAGTAAGGGAAGCGTGGGGCACGGATAACTGGTGAATGGTGACTAGTGACTGGTGACTAGTAAACGCGGAAGGCCGGGACGGAACGGGGATACTAGTCGTTTCCTAGTCACTAGTCACTAGTCATCCCTGCTCCCTTGTTAGCGGAAGAACAGGTACGACGCTCCTATCGTCAACGCGATGTTGTTCTTCCAGAAAGTTGTCGACTGCCGCGCGTCAATCACGGCAGTGCCGTCTGATGTCGTGGCGAAGTACGCCGTCGGATATTGCAACCGGTACAGATACGCATCCACTCCCAGTCGCATCGCAAACCGCCCGGGAGGGACGTACCGCAGTCCGGCGCCGTAGGTAATCGCAAAGGGGGTGCCGAACCGATATGGATCGTTCTCGACGTCCTTTCCGCCGCTGACGACGCCGATCCCGGCGTTGATCGTCGGGACGAGCCGGCGGTAGCTCTTCTGCCCGGTGAGATTGACCGATATGCCAGCGTCGAGCATGTACAGCGGCGAAGCGTGGATTCCCAGATCGCGCGACGCTGCAGGCTCGGACGGGTCCAGCGCGGCACGCTCTGAGTCCACGTATGCGGCGCGGACCATGAGGTGCGCCGGCCCGCCGACGCGCAGCTCGTAGCGCAGTCCGGCCATCGGTCCGCCCTGTGGCGCGACGCCCGCGGGATCCTTACCGGCCGCGTAGGTGCCGCCGAACAACGTCAGCTCGTGCCGGTACTCGAGGTCGCGGAAAGGCGACCGCTCCGGCGGATACCCCACTTGGGCGAATGCCGATTCGGGAGCTGCGAGCGCGACGCCCGCGAGCGCCGATGCTATAACGAACGATTTAGTCGAATTCACGAAGGTCAACTCCGGTCATTTCTTCAGGCTTCTCGATACCCATCATCGCCATCACAGTCGGACCAACGTCGCACAGCGCGCCGCCGGATCGCAGCGGCCGCCGCTCCCCGCCATACAGCACCAGCGGCACCGGGCTCGTGGTGTGCGCCGTGTGCGGCCCGCCGGTCGCAGGATCAATCATCAGCTCCGCGTTTCCGTGATCGGCCGTAACCAGGAGCCTCGTACCCGAGCGATCACACGCCTTGATGACGCGGCCGAGACATTCGTCCACGGCCTCCACAGCGGCTCCATTCCCGCTACTATTCGCGCGGTGGAGGCCGTGGACGAATGTCTCGGCCGCGTCATCAAGGCGTGTGATCGCTCGGGTACGAGGCTCCTCGTTACG
>JBKJKB010000032.1:0-16475 GCA_046597675.1 Gemmatimonadaceae bacterium | reverse complement strand
CCCGCCTGCTCCGCCATGAATGCGAGTGGATTGGCCTCGTACAGCAGCCGGAGCTTGCCCTTGGGAGTTTTGCTGTTGGACGGATAGGCGAAGATCCCGCCGCCGAGCAGGTTGCGGTGAAAATCCGCGACCAGCGAGCCGACATAGCGCGAGCTCGTACCGCTGCGTTGCTTGCCGTCGCCCTTCCGATACCGCTGCATCAGCTCCTTGACCGTATCGGTCCAGAGCGGCTCGTACGAGTCGTTGACCGAGAGATATCTGCCCGGATCGGGCATCCGGATATTCGGATGTGACAACAGGAACTCGCCAATGGCCGGGTCGAGCGTGAAGCCGTGCACGCCCTGCCCGGTGGTGTACACCATCATCGTGCTGGAGCCGTAGATCACATAGCCAGCGGCCACCTGGCGGACTCCCGGTTGGAGCAAATCTTCCAGCTCGCCCCGGTTGCCGCGCGAGACCTTGCACAGCACGGAGAAGATCGTGCCGACCGGGACGTTGACGTCGATGTTCGAGGAGCCGTCCAGCGGATCGAAGAGCAGGCAATACTTGCCGCAGCGGAACTGTTCCGGGATCGGAATGATGTCGGGCATTTCCTCCGACGCCATCGCGCACAGCCGGCCGCCGTGGTCCATTGCCTTGATGATGATGTCGTTGGCAAGAACGTCCAGCTTCTGTTGGACTTCGTCGTGGACGTTGCTGTTCTCGGTGGCGCCGAGGACGTCGGCGAGGCCGGCGTTGCGCACCTTGTTGGCGATCATCTTCGCCGCGAGCGCGAGATCGTAGAGAATGCCGGACAGCTCGCCCGTCGCCTGGGGGTGGAGGCGCTCCTCTTCTATGATGTACCGGTCGATGGTGACGACCGACGTTGCGGTGTGTTTTACCACGTTAGACGTCCTTCGAAAATGGGGACGCGGGCTCGCTCACCCTGCGGGCGGCAAAGTTCCTCGCTTCCCGCTCGAAAAGGTTCTCGAAATAGCCGCGGCGAATCGTTTCCCAAATGTAGCGAACCGGAAACGTCCTGCTCTCGCAAAATTGCTGGACGTGACGAAGCTCGTGCAAGAGCAGCTCGGGCGACGGCTCGATCTCCCGCGCTACGAACACCGTTCGCCAGAGCGTCACCGCGTCCACGCGGCTGCGGCCGAGCAGCCACCCCCCTACTCGCACTGGCAGTCCTCCCGCCCTGAAGCGCGCGGCGTGGAGCTCCGGATACCGGGCGAGTACGTCCGGTGGCAGCGGGATCGGAGATCCGAAGATCGCTGCCATCATTGGGCCGGCATCTCCCACACACTGCCGCGAGCGCGAATCCTTATGCGCTTCCCGTCGGTGGATACGATGACGGTTCCGAGCTGGTCGGTGCGATAAACCGCTGCGCCCGAGCGCGCGAGCCTTTCGACGACGGTCGGGCTCGGGTGCCGGTAGCTGTTGTCTTTCCCCACCGATATCAGCGCGACACGCGGCCGCGTGGCGTCGAGAAATCGCTCGGTCGTGCTCGTCGAGCTGCCATGGTGGGCCACTTTCAGGATGTCCGTGCGAAGGTCGGCGCTGTCGTTGGCAACGAGCCACTGCTCCAGTTCTTTCTCCGCGTCCCCAACGAGCAGGAATCGAACCGCGCCGAACCGTACGCGCGCGATCACGCTGGCCTCGTTGGGATCCGTCAGCCTGCTCGCCCACGCGGAGTCGGGCGCCATAAAGTTGACGACCAGCCCGTCGATCACCAGTGAATCGCCTGGGCGCACCCTCTCCCAGCGAGTCCCCGACCTCGTTGCGCTCGCCAGCGCCTCCGCGTACGAGCCGGTTGGCGCGACAAAGCCGGGATCGTGGAAGCTTCGCGGCTTGAGCGCGAGCAGGATCGTGGACGCACCGCCGACGTGATCGTTGTGCGGGTGTGACAGGACGAACGCCGCCAGCTTTCCCCCGCGGCGCGCGAGATACGGCACGATCACCGCTCTCCCGGCGTCGCCGGTGCGCCATGCGCGGCCCGCGTCGAACAGAATCCAGTTGCCGCGAGTCGTGCGGAGCGCGAGCGCGTCGCCCTGACCGACGTCGAGCATGTGGAGCTCGATCTCGCGACGCGCCGGAGGCGGGACGAGCGGGTACCAGATCGCAGCACCGAGCGCGAGCGCGGCGAGCAGCGCCGGCCGGGCACTGAACCGCGCGGAAGCAGCCGCGACGAGCGACGCGATCGCCAGCCCGCACAGCAGCGTCGTAATCAGCGACGGCGTCACCTGGACCGACGCGTATGGCACGGCCGCCGCGCGCTCGGCGATCCCGTCGAAAACGCGGAGCAGCGGCATTGTGCCGTCGGCCACGAACTGGGCGACGGCGTCCACAGGGAACAGCATGGCCAGGAACAGCATCGGCTGAAGAATCGTTATCACGGGCGCCGCGAGCACATTCGAGACCGGCCCGATGAGACTCAGCCGGCCGAAATACCACGCGATGAGCGGCGCCGTCACCATCGTCGCAACGATGGACGGCAGCAGCTGATTCGACAGTGCGAGCTTCCATCCATCGATTCGCGGCGCGATCCACCGGCGGGTGATGCTGGCGCTCGCGGTCAGGCCGGCCATCCCGACGACGCTCAACTGGAATCCCAACCCGAGCACGTTTCTCGGCTCGTACAGCGGCACCGCAGCGCCGATCGCGAGGGACGCCCATGGTGACGTGGGACGCTGCGCGATCCTGCTCGACGCCATGACGGTCAGCATCACCGCCGAACGCAGCGCCGGTGCGGGAGCGCCGATCACGGCGACGTATACCCACACGATGATCAGCGAGAGAATGGCCGCGCGTGCGCGACCGAGCGCCATCGCCGAGAGCAGCAGCTCGACCGCGCCCGCGACGATTGCCACGTGCAATCCGGAGATCGACAGCATGTGCACGAGGCCGGCGTCGGCGTACCGCTGGCGCACTTCCACACCGATATCCTGCTGCTCGGCGATCAGCAGCGCCTTCGCCATCGGCGCATCTTCGCCGAACAGCCGCTCGATTCGTTTCGCCGCGCCCGCGCGCACGCGGGCGAGCGCGGGAGCTGCGTCCGGCATCCCGGCGGCATGGTTGTACCCGTAGACCGGCTTCGGGGGTTCAGTCAGCGCAACGGCAATTCCGCTGGCGACGAACAAGGCTACGGCGAATGGGTACCCTTTGCGGGCGAGCAGCCCGTATACCGCGACAACAGCGGATATCGCTGCGACCGCGACCGTGACCCGACGATCGCTCGCGAAGCCTGCCAGCAGCCCCGCGGCGTAAGCGATGCACGCGGCAGCGATCAGCGGCATCAAGCAGAGTTACGGGTCCCTCAGTTTTTAACGACAGCGGCGGCTTGCAGGCACAACCGATATCGCGCGGCGCGGCTCCTGGCGGAGGCTGGCGGAATCCGAGCTAACAGCCCGGATTCCCTCTCCCTACCCTGGAGCCTACCCGGCGAGCGGCAGCACGGCCCGCTCCGACACGACTGCCCCCGTAAACGTCGAGCCCGTCGTCCCCGTCAGCTCCACCGTGAGATACTGCCCAATGAGCGGCGGCTCGCCGGGAATGATCACTGTCTTGAAATCTCTGGTCCTCGCCTGCAGCAACCCTCCCCGCCTGGCCTCCTTCTCCACCAGCACCTCATGCCGCTGGCCGAGCGCCGCCATGTTCGCGCGGCGGGTGCCCGCGCGCATGGTACCAATCAATCGCGCCAGCCGCTCGCTCGCGACTTCGTCCGGGATGTCGTCCGCCGAAGGGAACCGCGTCGCGGCCGTCCCTTCCCGGGCGGAGAACTTGAACGTGTACGCGTCGTTGAAAACGATGTCGCGCACGGCGCTCAGCGTCTCCTCGAAGTCTTCTTCCGACTCGCCCGGAAATCCGACGATGATGTCGGTCGTCAGCCCCAATCCAGGGATCGCGGCGCGCAATCTCGCTGCACACTCGAAGTATTGCTCGCGCGTGTACCGCCGCAGCATCCGCTTCAGCACCTTGGTGGAGCCCGACTGCATGGGCAGGTGTACGTGCTCGCACACCTCCGGCGTACCGGCGATGGCATCGATCACGCGCTCGCTGAAGTCGTTCGGGTGCGGGCTGGTGAATCGCACCCGCCGGATCCCGTCCACCCTCGACACGGCCCGCAACAGATCCGCGAAGTCGTGCGAGCCGTCGTTGTACGAGTTGACGGTCTGCCCGAGCAGCACGACTTCAGTAATCCCCTGCTCGACGACCTGCTCGACCTCGCGCACCGCGTCGAGCAGCGGCCTGCTGCGCTCCGGTCCGCGCGTCGTGGGCACGATGCAGTACGTGCAGCGGTAATCGCAGCCGCGCTGCACCGGAATCCAGGCCTTCACTCCCTCGAACCGCCGGGCGCTGAATCCCTGGTAGTGCTCCTCGAGGTCGAACTCGACCGCGGTCGCCCGCTCGCCGTCGCGCGCCCGCTCTATGAGGTCGGGCAGCGCGCGGTATCCGTCGGGTCCGATCACGAGACTCACGTGCTTCGCGCGGTCGAACAGGCGCGGGCCCAGCCGCTGCGCCATGCACCCCGTGACACCCACTACGGCGCCGGCCTTCATGTGCCGTTTCAGCTCGCCGAGCCGGCCCAGCACTCGCTGCTCGGCGTGATCTCGAATCGCGCAGGTGTTGACCAGGATGACATCGGCAGCGTCCGGCGCTTCGACGCGCGAATAGCCAACCTCCATCAGCTTCCCGATAATCAACTCGGAGTCGCTGACGTTCATCTGGCATCCGTAAGTCTCGACGTAAACCGTGCTGCTCATGCGTTGCGTTCCGCGGGTGTCGTGGCCTTGGTCGGGAGAAGCACGAAAAACGTGCTGCCTTCGTCTTCCTTGCTTTTTACCCAGATCCGGCCACCGTGTGCTTCCGACGCAAGCTTGCAGAACGCCAGGCCGAGACCCGAGCTCCTTACGTTGGGCAACCGCGGCGTTTTCACCTGCCGGAACTTCTGAAAGATGATCTCGTGGTACTCTTCGGGAATCCCCGGTCCGTTGTCGGACACCGCGAAAAGAATCCCGTCCCCATCCGCGCGCGCACGAAGCTCGATCGCGACGCCAGCTCCCGCCGAATGGACGAGCGCGTTCTGCATGAGGTTCGAGAACAGGCGCTTGAGAATCATCCTGTCCCCCTCGAACACGGGCGCGTCGTCGTCAACGTCCACGGCTACGATTGCGGCTTCCTGCGCCAGCCGCACCTCCCATTCCGCGACCAGATCGGCGATGAACGCGTCGGCCGCCAACGGCTCGATGTGCAGCGCCAGGTTCGTATCCTCGATCCGCGCGACCTCCAGCAGGTCGTTGATGAGCGAGAGCAGCTCTTCCGCCTTGTACTCGGCGTCCCCGAGCACGCGCTTCTGCACGGTCGTCAGAATGCCGAAGTCTCCATCGGTCACCATCTCCAGACTCGCCAGCACCGACGTCAGCGGAGTCTTGAGGTCGTGTACGATCATCTTCATCAGATCTTCGCGGACCTTCTCCAGCTCGCGAAGCTTCCGATAACTGTCCTCGAGCGCGTCGGTGACCGCTTTCAGCTTGAGCAGGCTCCGCACGCGCGCGCCGAGCACGAGCCGGTTGTGTGGCTTCGTCAGAAAATCATCGCCGCCGGCCTCGATCGCCTTGACCCGGTCGCCCGTGTCGTTGAGCGCCGTGACGAATATGATCGGTATGCGCGCGGTGCGCGGATCGCGCTTGATGCGCCTGCAGACCTCGAATCCGGTCGACCGATCGTCGACGCCCAGATCTCCCGCCGGCATCGACACGTCGAGGATGCAGAGATCGGGATGCTCGGCAAAACACATCGCCACCGCGGAAGGTCCGTCGTTCGCCGCGATGATCCGGTAATCGAGCGTGTTGAGTTGGTCCACCAGAAGCTCGACGTTCGCCTGCACGTCGTCGGCGACGAGGATCAGCGGCTTGCGCGCGGCCTCGATCGCTCCGGTCACGGCCTTACGCGAATCCCGAAGCTGAAGATGTACGCGCTCTCAGTTGTACCACCCGCCACAGATTCGCTCTCGGGCTTGCGCGTAGCGCGCGCCACGCCGACATCGAGCTGCGACCTGCCGACACCAAGCGGGATCCCGAAGCCGCCGGACAGCAAGAGCTCGTTCACCCTGGACTGCTCACCCGTTCCGCTCCCCACGCCGAACGGCAGCCCGCGGTACCGCGCACCGAGCCGCAGAGCCAGGTTGCGGCGCCCGATCGTCGGCCCGGCAACGTCGGCTCCAACGCCGTAATCCCACGCATCGAACGCGCGCATGTTGCTCCCCGCGCGCCTGAGCGGCTCCATCGCCGACCACTCATCGAAATTCGCGCGGGCCGAGAGTGCCAGGCCGGAGATCCCCGAATAGGTAACGCCGACACCGTACCGCATGGGCATCTTCGCGCTGGACAGAACGGTGTCGCCGACCTGTGTTTCCATGTCGCCGCCGACCCGGACCGACGCACCCAACCCGAGGTTCGTGGCCGGCCGCCATACCATTCCCGCCGACGCGCCGAATGCGCCGTAGCTGATCTCCGATCGCTGCGTCGTTCCCGAGAACGTTACGGTGTCGGGAAAGCGCTGCTCGATCGTTATCCGGTTCTCGCCCGAGAATGTGTGCCCTGCCAGCCCGACCTGAAAACGAGGCGACGCGTTGTACGCGAGCGCGAGGCGGAAATCGGTGATGCCGCCATAGCTGGAGAACAGCTCCGTGGCGTCCACGACCGTGCCCCCGATGTCCTGCTGCGTCGCCGAGCTGCTGCTCCAGGTGCGATCGAGGAACGTGGAGGCGGAGACCTGTCCGGTGAGCCGGCGCCCCAGCGGGACCGACACTCCGACCATCGGGAAACGCGCCGTCGTCGTGCGGGAGCTCGCTCCCGTGGTCTTCACGGTTCGCAGCTCCGGCTCGTACTGCATGAACAGCACGGCCGCGCCCCAGAGAGCAGCGGTAGCAGGATTGATGGCCGAAGCCGGGTCCAGCTCGGCGGAGCCGCCACCGAGCGACATCGCGGTCGTGCTCAACTGTCCCGGCGGATAGCCGAAGCCCTGAGTGCTGAGATTGCCCTGAGCGCTCACGCCGCTCGTGCCAAGCGCGAAGATCAGTACACCGGCCAGAAAGGAGCGCGTCATGGTAGTCCGAATGGGTTGGCCGGCGTGTAGCTGATTCGCAGTCGCGGGCGGAGACCGGGAGTCGACTCGGTGCTGAAGAACCACGCTTGCGCCGCGGACACTCCTTCGCGGCCGCTGCGCAGCACGATCGCGCGCGGACCGAGTGTGTCGCCCTGCGCCCGCCAGATCCTGAGCACCGGAGCGATGTCTATTTCGCGGACGCCCGAATCACTTGCGGCGACCCGCAACGAGTCGATCTGCGTGAACTCCGACGCAGCGATGAGACGCGACGCCTGCTCCGGATCGGTGATGGCCGACCCGGCGATCCCGACATGCGTGACCACCAGGACCGTGTCTCGCGGACCGAATCCGCGGTTGGGCATCTGCGTGAGCAACAGCGTCGCTCTCACGACGCTGGAAGAATCGAGGATCGACTTCGGGATGAGGAAGCGCATGTACGTCCGCTTCGATGGAAACGCGCCAACGAGAAGCGCCTGCTGCGGGCCGCCCGGCGGAGTCCGCACGAGCAACCGGAAGTCGGCGAACGCGAGCTGCCGCTCCGCCGAATCGGCCGGAGTCCGGGAGAACGGCGTAAACGTGAGCGGTCGAACCGCGGTGTCCGCCGACACGCGGAACGAGAGCATCGGCGACGTGCCCGATTCCGTGGACCGGATGTGGAATTGGCCCGTCCCGGTGGTGATGCGAAGGCCGACGCGCAGACGCGCATTGGCCCGTGCCTTCGCTAGAACCGCGGCGTTCGACAAGGCGACGCGCACCGTGTCCTTGAGGTCGGCTGATGCAAATGTCTGTGACCCGATCAGCCTGTCCGCTGAGAAGAGCGGCAGGAGCGCCGCGGCCGACGTATCGCTCGCTTGCGTGTCCACATCGTACGCGCTGACCGTGATCGGGCCGGCGATCTGTTTCTCCGAAAGGTCGAGTCGGAGCTGCACGAATGCGCTGTCGACGGTCGTTATTACCGTCGTCGTGGTATCCGTCGCGACTTTCCTGTACCGCTGCGGCAGGCTGTCGAAGCGAATCACGACGCGGGAGTCGAGCGTGTCCCCGCGCGATGCGAGCAGCATGAAAGGCTCGGCGCCGAACGGTGCGTCCGCGTTGACGGTGGAATCCATTATGACCGCGTCGATGGTGACGTTGATCACCTCGATTCCCTGCCCTGGACAGAGCTCCGGGCACCCGATGGTATTGTCGAGCTTCTCGCTGCACGCGGCCGCGGCCAGAGCAATGCAAACCAGCGCCGCCGGCGCCATTCTCCTGAATCGCATCAGCTGTTACTTGTGGTCAGAAGATTCGCGGTGAACGGATGCGGCAGAAGCGACCCGAGACTCCAGCTGGCTTCGGCACCGTTGCGACAATAACTGTGGACCACCAGATCCATCGAGGCGAACTCCGCGAGCACCTGGAGACAGGCACCACATGGCGGGGCCGGCTCTTCGGCTTCGGTCGCGATCGCGATGACGCTGAAGTTCCCGGCGCCGGTGATGATCGCGGAGAACACGGCGACGCGCTCGGCGCAGATACCGAGGCCATAGGACGCGTTCTCGACGTTGCATCCCTGCACGACAACGCCGTTGCCGGCGCGCAGCGCGGCGCCGACAGGGAAACCGGAGTACGGGGCATGCGATCGCTCGAGCGCCGCGAATGCAGCATCGCGGAGCTTGTGGTCAGCTTGGCGGGTCACTGTATGATCTGGGGCAGGAAGGAAGTACCGCGGCCTGTGAACGGCACGCCGAGCCACTCGGCGACAGTGGCGCCGAGATCCGAAAAGGTCTCGCGGCGGCCGATGCTCCCGGGCCGGACGCGGGCGCCCGCGACCAGAAGCGGGACGCACTCTCGCGAGTGGTCCGTCGATGGCGTCGTTGGATCGTTGCCGTGATCGGCGGTGATGAACAGAAGGTCGTCCTTTTTGAGGGAGCATACGAGACCGGGCAGCGCTTCGTCGAATTCGAGCAGCGCTCGGTAAAACCCCGCAACATCGTTCCGGTGCCCGTACAGCTGGTCGAAATCTACAAGATTGGCTAGCAGTAACCCACCTCGATCCCCCTCGATCCATTGCCGGATTTCGGCTATTCCCTGCGCGTTGGACGAGGTGTGCTGCGCGCTTATCGCCCGGCCCGCGAAGAGATCGTCCACTTTCCCGACTCCGGCCGTCTCGAGGCCGGCTGCGCGAACTGCGTCCAGCAGGGTCGCGCCGGGTGGCTGAACCGAAAAATCGCGCCGGTTGGCCGTGCGCTTGTACGCCCCCTTCTCCCCGTCGAACGGTCGTGCGATTACCCGGGCGAC
The DNA here is from genome assembly GCA_046597675.1 of Gemmatimonadaceae bacterium. GTDB lineage: Bacteria > Gemmatimonadota > Gemmatimonadetes > Gemmatimonadales > Gemmatimonadaceae > JACDCY01. Next base: position 7,106 of record JBKJKB010000032.1, on the reverse strand, counting down.
GAGCACGCTCTCGCCCTCGCCGTCTCTCAGCTTGATCTCCAACGCCACGGCGCACGCCGCGTACAGCTCCTCGAGCGGAATGACCTCCTCGTGCGCCGCGATCTGAAAGACGGAGTCGGCGGACGTGTAGACGATCCACGCCCCGCTGCGCCGGTGCTCCTCGGCATACCGCTCGATCACGACCGTGCCGCTCGACACGACGTTCCCGATCACGGGCCTGCCCGTGCAACGCTCGAATTCCTCGAGCACGTCGGCCGGAAATCCGTGAGGGTACGTCCTGAACGCACGCGCGAGGTGCACGCCAGCAATCTCCCAGTGGCCGGTGGTGCTGTCTTTCCCCGCGGACCGCGGCTCCATCACGCCCCATGCGCCGCGGGGTTCTTCAGCAGGTGGGACACCGTTCAGCTTCGTCAGGTTGCCCAGGCCATGCGCGCCGAGATTGGGCAGCGCGAAGTTTTCGACCGCTCGAGAGAGATTGCCGAGCGTATCGCTCCCGAGATCGCCGTACGCGGCCGCATCAGGCGCGCCGCCGCACCCGACTCCGTCGAGAACGACGATCGCCGCTCTGCGCTCAGCTTTCATCGTACGACCTCGGTGACCGGCTGTTCATTCCCACGAGAACTTCATAAGGGGAGATTCCCGCGGACGCGCCGACTTCGGCGACGGTGATGAGCTCGTCGCCGTCCCGGCCGATGAGCGTGACGACGTCACCCAGCGCGCATTCGACGCCGGTTACGTCGATCATGATCATGTCCATCGTGACCCTCCCCACTATGGGGAGGCGCTTGCCGTGCAGGACGACGCTCGCCCCGGCGCGACCGTGCAGGCCGACGTTCCGCGGGTATCCGTCAGCGTATCCGCAGGAGAGGGTCGCGATCCGCATGCGCCGGCCTGCCGTGAACGCGGCGCCGTAGCTCACCGTGTCGCCGGGCTCGGAGCTTCGAAGATCGGCGACTTGCGCGCGCAGATGTGCGACGGGCTCGGGCTCGATCGCTGCACCGGCAACGGTCGCTCCGCCATAGAGAAATATCCCGGGACGCACCGCGCCGTGACTCGACCGTCCGCGACGGAGAATCGCCGCGCTGTTGTCGGTGTGAATCATCGCCTGCGTGAGACCGAGCGTGGTTACGGCCTCCTCGAACAGGCGGTCCTGCTCCTGCATGCTCCCGTTGTCCAGCTCGGCGGAGTGGAAATGAGTGAACACGCCCTCCGGGGGCGACGCCGCCACGGCCTCTCGAAGCGCCGCGACTTCGCGCCAGGGTACTCCCGCCCGCGCCATCCCGGTATCGATCGAGAGGTGCCACGGCCCGCCGAGTCCCTGCCATGCCTTTATCGCCGCCGGAGTGCCGAGCGAGGGAGTGAGCCGTGCAGCGCTGGCGGTCGCGAACTCGCTCTCGACCAGAGGGGTGAAGACCATTACGGGCCGGTGCACGCCGAGGGCGCGCAATCCTTCGCCCTCCGTCACCGTGGCTACTCCGAAGCCCCACGGGTCCACCGCCTCCAGTGCGCGCACGACGGGGCCGGCTCCCATCCCATACGCGTCCGCTTTGACCATCGGGATGAGTCGGGTGCCGGATCGGTCGGCCAATGCCCGCGCATTGCGCAGCACGGCGGAGAGGTCGATGTCGATGCGGGTGGGCATGACCAAAGCTATCAGGTATCAAGTATTGTATGTCTATGACCAAACCAGCCTCCCTCGACGACACCCTCGCCCTCATGCGCGATCTGCGGAAGCGCTGCGACTGGGACGCGGCGCAGACGCACAGCTCGCTGCGACCCTATCTCGTGGAGGAGTCGCTCGAGCTGGACGACGCGTTGCGCCTGGGCGATGACGGACTCGTAAGAGAAGAATTGGGAGATCTTCTGCTCCAGGTGCTGTTCCATTCGGTGCTGGCCGAGGAGCGGGGCGCGTTCGATTTTCATGACGTCGCGGCCGCGTTGATCACCAAGATGAAAGCCCGCCACCCGCATCTGTACGGCGAAGGAGAGCGCGAGTCGTGGGAGCGGATGAAATCGCAGAAGCGCGCGTCTCTGGCGGACGGCCTGCCCGCATCGCTTCCACCTTTGCACCGCGCGTGCCGCCTTCAGGACCGCGCGGCGGGGGTTGGGTTCGATTGGCCGAACGCGGAAGGGCCGGCCGACAAGGTCGCCGAAGAGCTGTCGGAAGTCCGGGAGCTGATGAAGTCGAAGAAAGTCCGGTTCAGCGAGCACGGCGCGCCGGTGCAGGACGAAGCGCACGCGGAGCTGGAGGGTGAGCTCGGGGATCTACTGTTCGCCTGCGTGAATCTGTGCAGGAAGCTCGGCGTGCATTCGTCGCTTGCACTGGACGCCGCTAACTCGAAGTTTCAGCGGCGGTTCGAGGAAGTGGAGCGAATCGCGGCCGAGCGCGGCATCAGGATCGGTGACGCGGGCTTGGACGCACTCGACGCTATTTGGGATGAGGTGAAAAAGGAAAAGCAGTAACCACGCTGCGTGCTGCGCTGTTACGGCCTCAGGCGATTCATCAGGCGCGGAAACGCAATCGCCTCTCGCAAATGAGGCAGGCCACAGACCCACGCCACCGTCCGCTCGAGGCCAAGCCCGAACCCCGAATGCACGAACGTGCCGTACTTCCGTAGATCCAGATACCAGCCGTAGGCCTCGACGGGCAGCTTCTCCTCGTGGATCCGCGCCAACAGCTTGTCGTAATCGTCCTCACGTTGCGATCCGCCGATGATCTCGCCGTAACCTTCGGGCGCGAGACAATCGTTGCAAAGAACTGTGCGCGGGTCGGCCGGGTTCTCCTTCATGTAGAAGGCTTTCGCTTCCTTCGGATAATTGCAGACGAAGATCGGCGTGTCGTAATCGGCCACCAGCAGCGTCTCGTCCTCGGCGCCGAGATCATCACCCCACTTGATGTTGCTCCCCTTGCCCTCGAGAGTCTTCACAGCATCACCGTAGTCGATACGCGGAAACGGCGCCTTCACCCGCTCGAGCTTTGCGATATCCCGCTCCAGCTCTTCGAGCTCCGGCCGGCGCCGCTCGACGGCCCGCGCGACGATATACGAAACGAACTCTTCCTGGAGCCGCATGTTGTCTTCGGAGTCGTTGAAGGCAACCTCGGGCTCTATCATCCAGAACTCGCTCAGATGCCGGCGCGTCTTCGACTTCTCGGCGCGGAACGTGGGACCGAAACAGTAAATGCGCCCCAGCGCGGCGGCCGCGGCCTCGCCATACAGCTGGCCCGTCTGAGCCAGATATGCGGTCCCCTCGTCGAAGTACTCGGTCGCGAACAAGCCGCTGCGCTCGCCGATGGCGGCCGTGAGGATCGGTGTGTCGACGAGCGTAAAGTCGCGCTCATAGAAGAAGTCGCGGATTGCCTGCTCGATCTCGTGCCTCACCAGTGCGATGGCGCGCTGGCGCGAGCTGCGCAGCCAGAGGTGGCGGTGATCGAGCAGGAAGTCGACGCCGTGCTCCTTGGGCTGGATCGGGTAGTCCTGGGGGCTCGACCCGGCGATCTCGAGGTTGCTGGCGGCAAGCTCGAACCCGCCCGGCGACCGGCGGTCTTCGCGCACGACGCCCGTGACCCGGATGCAGCTTTCCTGCGTCAGGCCGCCGAAACGCTCCCAGACCTGAGGCTCGACTTCATTCTTTACGAGCACCACCTGCGCCGTGCCACTACCATCACGCATGACAACAAACGCAATTTTACCTGACGATCTTACGTGGGTTACCCACCCTTGCACCTCGACGGATTGCCCGGCGTGCGCGCCGAGGTCGGCGATCCGTGTTGATGGAGAATTCTTTGACATTCGCTGAGCGGCAGAGAAAACGCGGCAAGCTAGGCCGCTATGTGATGGGTGTCAACCAAATATGACGCTGGGCGCACGGCTGAGCGCCGGTCTCCTTGGCATCGCATTGGTGCTGCTCGTCCCCCTGCTGCTCGCGTTGAACTCCCTGGAGCGGTTGGAGAATACCAATCGTCAGCTTCGCGACACCGATTTCGCTGCGTCGATCGCGATCGGGCGGCTGAGAGCCGCGACCGACGACGTTCGCGCCGCCGAGAACGCACTGCTGTTCCTGCACGACGACAGGAGCAGACGGCGCATGACCACGCAGATTGCCAATGCGGATAGTCTAGCCGGCCTGCTTGGCGTCTATCACCTCGAGCGGGAGAGCGCTCAGATCCGGGCATCTCTGGCTCAGATAAGTGAGGCAGCGGCCGCGGAATACGCGGCGGCGAGCGCCGGGCGCGCGCCCGACGCGGAGCAGATCTCGGCCGACAGGCTCCTCCCGGAGCTTGCCCGGATCAACACCACCGTGCAGCAAACCGAAACGGACCTGCGCGGTCGCACCGCCGAGCGGGTAGACGAAGCCGCCGCCGTTACGATCGACGCGCAGCGCACGGCCGCCGCGGCGCTCGCGATCGCCCTGCTGCTCGCGCTGCTGATAGCGCTCTGGCTCCTTCGGTCCATCAGCACGCCCGTGCGGCTGCTCGAGCGGGGGATGAAGGCAGTGGCTGACGGCGACTTCTCCTACCGCCTGCCATACAGCGGCACCCGCCGCGACGAATTCGGACGTCTCGCTGGCAGCTACCAGCTGATGGTTCGGCAGCTCGCGGAGCTCGACAAGCTAAAAGCCGAGTTCATCTCGATCGCCTCACATGAGCTGAAGACCCCTATCAACGTCATCATCGGGTATCTGGAGCTCCTGCGGGAAGGCATTTACGGCCAGATGCCTCCGAAACAGCTTGAGATCTGCGCGACGATGGAGAAGCAGGCTCAGACTTTGACGAGATTGACCAGGCAGCTGCTCGACGTCAGCAGGTTCGAAGCCGGCGGAGGGAAGGTCGATCCGCGCGAAGTCGACCTCGCGCACTTCCTGGAACATCTGGAAGCGGCTTTCCAGGGGCTGTCCGTGCAGCGAGGCATCGCATTCGGGGTGCAGCGCTCGTCATCTCTGCCCGCCGAAGTCTCGTGGGACGAAGACAGGATCAACGAAGTACTCGGAAACCTGCTCTCCAATGCGTTCAAGTTCACGCCTCGGGACGGAGAGGTGACGCTTGCGGTCGAGAGCGACAACTCCAAGGTCCGGATCTCCATCCGGGACTCCGGAGTTGGGATCCCCGCGAACCAGCTTCCGCATATCTTCGAGAAATTCTACCAGGCCGACAATCAGGCGTCGGCGGCTCTCAAGGGAACGGGCTTGGGACTTGCGATTGCAAAGCAGATAGTGGAAGCGCACAAGGGTACCATCACCGTGGACAGCACCGAAGGCGCGGGCACGACGTTTCTTCTGACGTTGCCCGTCGTCGCGGCCGTTTCGCGCGCCTCCGGGCGGCATCGCTCTACCGACCTCGCCTAGATACATGAGACCTGCAAACATCATCGTCGCAGTCGTGGTCGCGCTGACTTTGAGCGGGTGCGCGGCCGTTCCGAAACCGGCCCCGGGATCTCCGACGCCGGACGCCTGGGGTGCGTTGCTTGGCAGGACGGACTCTCTCGTGAACGCCGGGCGGCACGCGGCCGCGGACAGCACGCTGGTCGCCTTCGAGCAGGCTCACCCCGGCACGCGAGCGGCCGAGGAGGTGCTGTTCTGGCGCGCTCTCTACAAGCTCGACCCGAGAGGCTCGGCCGCAACGCGAGCCGAAGGACGAGCACTGATGGACGCGTACGCCGCGTCACCCACCACGTCGTGGTATCGAGGACAGGCGAACGTGCTGAGACGTCTCGCGCGCGAGCTCGCTGGCGCCCAGCAGGTATCGGGCGATTCGACGATCGTCGCGGGCGACACGTCCGCAGCTGGGGTCGCTGCGCGGGACCTGGTGATCCAGACTCAGCGCACCGAGATCGCGCGACTGAATGCAGAGCTGGAGCGCATCAAGCGCCGGCTCGCGGCGCCTACGCCCTAGCCGACCCGGAAGAGCTCAAGCGCACGGGGAAAACGCGCGCTGAGAGCCCGCTTCAATCCCGAGTTCTGCGGCTTCTCGAGCCCAGGGTCGTCCGCCAGCGTAATCTCCGCGGCCTGCCGCGCCAGGACATTGAGCTTTTCGTCGCGCACGAGGTCGGCGATGCGGAGCATGGCTTCCCCGCTCTGCTGCTGGCCGAAGAGGTCGCCCATTCCGCGGATCCGGAGATCGGCGCGCGCGATCTCGAAGCCGTCGTCGGTCGACTCGAACAGCTCGAGACGCTGCATCGATTCTTTACCCGCGTCGCCGAGCAGAATGCAATAGGAGCTTGCCGCGCCGCGGCCCACCCGGCCGCGAAGCTGGTGCAGCTGCGGCAGCCCGAACCGCTCGGGCTGCTCGATTAGCATCACCGTCGCGTTGGCGACATCGATTCCAACCTCGATGACCGTAGTGGCGACGAGAATGTCGATCTCCCCGTCGCGAAACTGGCGCATCACGCTCTCGCGCTGGTCGGACGGAATCCGCCCGTGGAGCAGCGCGACACGCAGTCCGGTGAACGCGCCGGCTGAGAGCTGCTCGTACATCGTCGTGGCCGCTTTGAGATCGGTCTTCTCGGATTCCTCGATGACCGGGTACACGACGTAAGCCTGCCGCCCTTCCTCCACCTGCATTCGCACAAACGACAGCACTTTTTCGCGCCCGCGCTCGCGCCGGAGCACGGTCGTGACCGGCTGCCGACCAGGCGGGCGCTCGTCCAGCGTGCTCACATCCAGATCGCCGTACACCGTCAGCGCCAACGACCGCGGAATCGGGGTCGCGCTCAGCAGCAGCACGTCTGGCGCCTGGCCTTTCTTCGCCAGCGCGGCGCGCTGCTCCACGCCGAACCGGTGCTGCTCGTCGATGGCCACGAATCCGAGCCGGCCGAAAGCCGTTGTCGTCTGCACAAGTGCGTGCGTCCCGATGGCTATCACCGGCTCTTCCGTTTTCAAGCGTGCTTCCAATGGGACACGCATTTTGGTCTTCACGCTTCCCGACAACAGCAGCGGCTCTATCTCGAGCGGCGCCAGCAGCCGGTGCACCGTCCGATAATGCTGCTCTGCAAGCAGCTCGGTGGGCGCCATGATGGCGGCCTGATATCCATTCTCGTAGGCCAGCAGCGCCGCGAACAGCGCGACGATCGTCTTGCCGCTGCCGACGTCGCCCTGTAGCAGCCGGTGCA
>JBKJKB010000347.1:0-3352 GCA_046597675.1 Gemmatimonadaceae bacterium | reverse complement strand
ACCTCGCCGCGGTCGACTCCTGACGGACTGGCCGATCCCGCTGGTGCCGTCGCCGCTCTAGAGACGGCCGCGGCCACGGCCGTGCGCAGATTCGGCGCGATCGACGTGAGCTGGGGGGATGTTTACCGGGTACGGCGCGACAGCGTGGATCTTCCTTCCAATGGCGCGTCAGGGACCTACGGCGCATTTCGCGTGATCGGATACGAAGCGGCAGGCCCCAATCGGTACCGAGCGGTAGGCGGGGACAGCTACGTCGCCGCGATCGAGTTCAGCAACCCTGTGCGGGCCCGCTCCGTCATAGGTGTGGGCAATGTGTCGCGCCCCGGCTCGCCGCATCGAACTGATCAGCTTGGCCTGCTGTCCACGAAACAGCTCAAGCCCGTATGGCGCGCGCGCGCTGAGATCATGGCGCATCTGGAATTGCGCGAGCAGTTTTGAGCATGCCTCGCAAGCCTCGGCGGTACGTGTTGAGCGAGACGACATGGAAGGAAATTTCCGCGACGCGGTTCGACGTGGCGATTCTTCCATGGGGCGCGACGGAGGCGCACAACTACCATCTCCCGTACGGTACCGACGTATTCGAGTGCGATTACTTCGCAGCCGAGTCAGCCAGGCTGGCCTCCGCCGAGGGAGCGCGGGTGGTGGCGCTGCCGACGATTCCGTTCGGAGTAAACACCGGTCAGCTCGACATCCCACTGTGCATCAACATGAATCCGAGCACGCAGGCCATGGTGCTTCGCGACATCGCGACCTCCCTTGATCAGCAGGGAATTCACAAGCTTCTGATCCTGAACGGCCACGGCGGGAATGATTTCAAGCAGATAATCCGCGAGCTGCAACCTGCCACGCGCGTGTTTCTATGTGCCGTCAACTGGTGGCAGATAGTCGACGGGAGCGAATACTTCGAGGATCTCGGCGACCACGCCGGCGAGCTGGAGACGAGCGTGATGCTGCACTGTGCGCCGCAGCTCGTGAGACCACTCGGAGAAGCCGGAGACGGAAAGGCGCGCCGCCCGAGGATCAAAGCGATGCAGGAGGGATGGGCTTGGGCGCCCAGAAAATGGACGGAGGTGACCGCTGACACCGGGATCGGAAATCCCAAGGCGGCGACCGCGGACAAGGGCGCGCGCTACGCCAGCGCGGTCACATCGAAGCTTGCGGAACTACTGAAGGAGTTGGCCCTGACTGATCCGAGTGATCTTTACTCATGACGTCCGGCTCCTCGTGCAGCAAGCCTACGCGGACACAGACGACGACCATGGCGAGCAAGGGCACGGCGACCAACAGCCCGAGAAAGCCGAACACGATCGCCATCACCGCCTGAACCACGATCGTCAGCGCCGGTGCGAGATCGATCCCTTCCTTCATCAGGACCGGGATGAGGATGTGATTTTCGAGAAACTGGATGGCCACGTAGGCAAGTGTGACGAACAGCGCCTTTTCCGGTGAATCCACAAAACCCATCGCGATCGCGGGAAGCGCGCTGAGTATCGGGCCAAGAGTCGGCACGAACTCCAGCAGTCCTGCCAGAATCCCAAGCGGAATCGCGGCGCGCACGTCCAGAGCCAGCAGGACACCCGTGGTAACGACGCCGATCGCGATCATCGCGATCAGCTGCGTTACCAGCCATTTGCGCAGCGTCGCGCCAATGGCTCCGAGCACGACTCCGGCTCGCTCCCGATTGCGAGGGGGCAAAAGACGCAACGCGCCGCGCTGGTACAATCCCGGATCCACGGCGACGTATATGGTGACGAACAGCACCAGAAGCAGCCCCGCGACCACCGCGAGAGTGGAGCCGAGGACCGGAAGGAAGTAGCGACCGGCCCCGCTCAACTGTCCCGTCAAACGCTCGCGCAGACCTTCCGGCTTCTTCTCCGCCACCACCTGCACCTGCGCCGCCGGTTGTTGTCCGTTGCGGGCAGCGCGTGCGACCGAGTCCGCGTCCGGAACCCCCAGAACGGTCGCGATGACGCCGCCACCCTGTCCCTGCACCCACTGCTCGAACTTGTCGAGCGCTTCGGGCAGCTTGATCCTCAGCTCGGTGCTCTGCTGCCGCACAGTCGGGCCGACCCACGTGCCGAACGCTCCGAGCAGGCCGAGAAATGCGAGCACTATGAGGGGAGCGCCGATCGCCCGTGGGATGCGGAGCTTCTGGAGACGGTCGGCGCCGGCGCTCACCGCTATCGCGAAGAGAACGCCCAGGAAGACGGTGAGGATGATGTCACGCGTGCGCCAGAACAGCTGAAGCACGACATATATAGCCGTCAACCAGAGAACTATCCGTAGCGCGGTTCTGTCGCGCGTGGTGCCCAGGCCGTTCATGGGTGCCATTTTATAATGGTTGCCGTCATTGTGATAGCCGTGGATCGAGCGAGGTAAGGTGATGGAGCATGGCACAGAGGTGGTCCCCGGCGGAGGCGACATGCCGGCGGAGGAGTTTCGTCGCTACGGACACATGGTCGTGGAGCGCATCGCCCGGTATCTCGAAGAGGTTGAGCGCTCGCCCGTGCTCAGCCAGGTGCAACCGGGAGCGGTTCGCGCTTCGCTCCCCGGAGCGGCGCCCCAGGCCGGGGAGGACATGGATACCATCCTCGCGGACTTCGATGAGAAGATCCTGCCGGGGATAACTCACTGGAATCACCCCGGGTTCATGGCGTACTTCGCGATCACGGGCTCAGGCCCCGGAATTCTCGGCGAGCTGTTGACGGCCGGGCTGAACGTGAACGGCATGTTGTGGCGCGGCAGTCCGGCGGTAACGGAGCTGGAAGAGGTGACGCTCGACTGGCTGCGCCAGTTGATGGGTTTGCCCGAGCCTCTCTTCGGCGAGATCACGGACACGGCATCATCGAGCACCCTGTACGCGCTGGCCGCCGCGCGCGAGTTTGCGGATCTCGCCATTCACGAGCGCGGGACGGGCGCACAACGGCTGCGCGTGTATTGCTCGGCGGAAGCGCATTCGAGCGTCGGCAAGGCGGTGATAACCTTGGGTCTTGGCAGCGACGGGCTGCGCCATATTCCTGTGGACGATCGCTTCCGCCTGCGAACCGATCTTCTGGTTGCCGCGATCGCGGAGGATAGAGCGGCGGGGGTCCGGCCGATCGCCGTCGTCGCTACCGTCGGCACCACTGGGACGACTTCGATAGATCCGGTGTCAGAGATTGCCGGCATCTGCGAGCGCGAAGGAATGTGGCTGCACGTCGATGCGTCGTATGCGGGTGTTGCGGCGATCGTCCCCGAAAAGCGGTACGTGCTCGCGGGCGTCGAGCGCGCCCACTCGCTGGTCGTGAACCCGCACAAATGGCTGTTCGTCCCGATCGACTGTTCGGTACTCTATACGCGCGAGCCCGAGTCG
>JBKJKB010000126.1:0-13161 GCA_046597675.1 Gemmatimonadaceae bacterium | reverse complement strand
TAACAGCACGACTGGCGCGCCGTCCGACGCGGGCGTCATGAAAACTGCGACGCCGGGCACGCGCGGGGTTTTCCGCCTGGCCACGTCCTGAATCAGGAGATCCATCGGCAGCGTGCTGCGGTTCATCATGTCCTGCACGATCGCGCGGCCGCGGAACCACGTAGTCATCATCAGGAAGAGCGCGGCGCCGATCAGGAGCGGCACCCAACCGCCGTGCGCGATCTTGAGGACGTTCGCTCCCAGAAAGGCGAGATCGATGACGAGCAGCGCGCCCACGAAAAGTCCGGCGCGGAGGCGGCTCCAGTTCCACCAGGATCTGGCGAGGACGAACATCAGCAGCGTCGTTATCGTGAACGTCCCGGTCACGGCGATACCGTATGCCGCGCCGATTGCGGAGGAGTTCCGAAAACCGAGGAGGATGAAGATGCATCCGATCATCAAGGCCCGGTTCACCTCCGGGATATAGATCTGTCCCGCCTGCGACTTGGACGTGTGCACGATCGTCACACGGGGGCAGTAACCGAGCTGCACGCACTGCCGCGTCAGCGAGAACGCTCCCGAGATCATCGCCTGGGACGCTACGATCGCCGCCGCGGTGGCGATTGCGATCAGCGGATAGTGAAACCAGTCGGGAGCGAGCGAATAAAACGGATTCGCGGCGGCCGTCGGGTCGCGCAGAACGAGCGCGCCCTGTCCGAAGTAGTTGAGCAGCAGGGCGGGAAAGACGACGGCGAACCATGCGGTGCGGATCGGGCGCTTGCCGAAGTGACCCATGTCCGCGTACAGCGCTTCCGCCCCAGTTACCGCGAGCACCACGGCGCCGAGGATGATGAACCCGCCCGTGCCGTTATTGACGAAGAACTGCACGGCGTACCAGGGATTCAGCGCGAGCAGGGTGCGCGGCTCCTTTGCGATCTCCATGGAGCCAAGCGCCGCGATGATGATGAACCAGAGCAGCGTCACGGGCCCGAATATCCTGCCTACACCTTCGGTGCCTCGTTTCTGCGCCCAGAATAGTCCGATGATGACCACGAGAGCCAGCGGCAGCACGAGGTGCTCGAACGCGGGCGCGGCGACCGAGATTCCCTCCATCGCGCTGAGCACCGAGATCGCGGGCGTGATTATTCCGTCGCCGTACAGCAGCGCGGCGCCGATGAGCCCGAGAACGATCACGACCATTCTATGGCGGCGCTCGCTCTGCCGATGCTTGCGTTGCAGCACCAGTGCGAGCAGCGAGAGGATTCCGCCTTCGCCGCGGTTGTCGGCCTTCATGACGAAGACGATGTACTTGACGCTGACGACCAGGACCAGCGACCAGATGATGAGCGAAAGCACCCCATACACGTTTGCCTGCGTCGCCTGCAGCCCGTACTCGGGTTTGAACGCCTCGCGAAACGCGTACAGCGGGCTGGTGCCGATGTCGCCGTACACGACACCGATCGCGAGCAGCGTCAGTGTAGCGAGTCTTTTTCCGGTGGGATGTGATTCGACGTGCGCCGGCGGGCTTTCGAGATTCGTCGCCGATTCCGTGGCGGTCGGGATTTCGTCCGGCGGCGTGTCCTGCGGTGGATCAGTCATGTAAGTGGATATGCGGCATGACGATAGCGGCATGGACCGCCAAATCGCAAGCGCCTAATCCCCTCTTGTTCGGGCACGTCGCTTGCTCTTATCAACGGCGTCGTCCGGATGGACGGCCAACGGACCTGCCTCAATTTCGAGAGGTGGCATCATGAAGGACCTCAACCAGCGCGGCATCGAGAATCAGACCGAAGGCACGGCGAAGGAAGTTAAAGGCAATATTCGCAAGAACGTGGGCGACGCTTTTGGTAACGAGAGCGAGGAGATGAAGGGACGCGCCGAGGAACTCGAAGGAAAGGCGCAGAAGAATCTCGGCAAGGTGGAGCGCAAGCTCGACCCCGACAATCGCTGATACTGACGTTGCTGAATGCAGAAAGGCCCCGCTTCGGCGGGGCCTTTTTTGTGCCCGGTGACCAGCGACTAGTCACGCTTCCTCCCCGACCGGCCCTCCTGATGCATCCGGTCGAATCTGGCCTGCTGCTCCGGCGTGAGCAGCGCCTTGAGCTGGCGCTGAGTGTCCTCGAAGATCGAGTCGCGGCCGCGGCCGATCGAGTCCAGCTGCGGTCTCACGGGGCGATACAGCGCCCGCACGTGCCTGCGCTGCGCTTCCATCAGCGAGTCGACTGCCAGCCGCTGCGAAGCGGAGAGGCCCAGCTCGGTCGCGAAACGCTCGAGGTAGCTCCCTCGGTCGCCCTTGCACCGCTTTTCGGGGCCCGCGACCTGATTGGCCGCGAATCCGGCCGCCCCGCCGGCGAGAAATACACCGAGCAGAAAGACCATTGCCAGAGATTTAGAACGCTGCATCGCTGCTCCTTCCTCAGTGGGAAACGACAAGTCGGAGCGTAGCTTCCCGCTGGCTCGCCGCATCGTGCTCCGTGTAAATAAACTCAGGCCGGCTCGCCTCGGCCGGAGTCATGACCTCGAACGCGACCTGCTCGTTCGCATCGCTCGTCGAGCCGAGAAGCATTGCCGTCGCGAAGATGAGCACCACCGCGGCGGCGGCCAGTCCGGGACGCGCCCAGCCGGCGGCAACGTTCAGCCAGCCGCCGCGCGCGTTCGTCGTAATGCGCGACATGACCCGCGCTTGCAGCTCCTCCCAGTACGCACCGTCGCGCGGTGCGGCGTAATGCGCGCGCAACGCGCTCGTTACGCGCGGATCCGTTTCGGCCGTGAATTCAAGCTCGTTGTCGGCCATCAGCTCTCCCTCAAGTCGACCAGCATCTTTCTCAACTGCCGCCGCGCGTGATGCAGGTCCGAGCGCGCGGTCCCTTCCGGTATTCCCAGCATTTTCGCGATCTCGACGTGCGTGTAGCCCTCCACATCATGCAGGACGATCACCGATCGCGGACGGTCTCCTAGCGCTCCCAGCGCATGCGACAACTTTCGTCTCAATTCTTCACTCTCGCCCGGATCGCTGAACCGGTCGGGCATGAACTCAGACAGCTCGTCGGCCTTCCTGATTTTCTTCCGCCTGGTGATGTCGAGCGCGGCGTTCGCTACGATCCTGCTCAACCAAGCCCCGAACGGCTCCTCCGGCCTGAACTTGCCCAGAGCCTGATACGCCCTGAGGAAGGCTTCCTGCACGGCGTCTTCGGCATCCTCGTGCACGTACACGATCGCTCGCGCTATCGCATACGCCTTTCGCTGATGCATCGCAACCAATCCGGCGAACGCGCTCTCGTCGCCCCGCTGGGCGGCGGCGACAAGCTCGCGCTCGTTAGCAGGAGTACGCACCGGGGCGGGTAGGCGTTGAAATCAGCCGGCAGCCAGCACGCAGCGGCCAGCAGCTAGCGGCCAGCAGCTAGTAACTGCAGCCGACGCCGGACGGCCCCAACGGATTATCAGTGTCCTGGCGCGGGCGCGGGGGCTGGCGTTCCCGTGGTCGTCGCGGCGGGTGCTGCCTCGTGCTCACCGGCGTAGCTCGAGTTCGTCAGCTTCACGATGGTGAATACGATGATGAACAGGACGACGGCGCCGACGATGAGTCCGGTGAGCGCGGCGCCGAGGTCGGAAGAGCGGTGAGCGGTGGTTGATGACATAAGTGACTGGTGACTAGTGACTGGTGACTAGTAAAGGCGGAACAAAAAAGGAATGCTCGTAAAGTGGGAGTAGTCGGCAGTTACCAGTCACTAGTCACTAGTCACCAGTCACCGCCCTCCTCGAAGGACAAACATCGTTCAACACGCAGACTCCGCAGCGGGGCAGCCGCGCCACGCACACGCGCCGGCCGTGAAAGATTAGCAGGTGCGAGAAGATCGTCCAATCCCGCCGCGGCACCAGGGCCATCAGCTTCTCCTCGACCTTGACCGGGTCGGTCTCGTTCGTCAGCGCCAGCCGCACGCTGACCCGCCCCACGTGGGTGTCGACCACGATCCCCTCGGCCTTCTCGAAGGCGTTGCCGAGGACGACGTTGGCGGTCTTGCGGCCCACGCCGCGTAAAGACGTCAGCTCGTCCATGGTGTCCGGCACCTTGCCCGCGTGTCGCTCCAGCAGCCCTTCCGACATCCCCTGCAGGCTTTTCGTCTTGGCCCGGAAAAAACCGGTGGACTTGATGATCTCCTCGAGCCTCGCGGGCGGCGCCTCGGCCATCTTCTTCGGCGTCGGATACGTCGCGAACAGCTCCGGCGTCACCATGTTGACGCGCTTGTCGGTGCACTGCGCGCTCAGGATCGTCGCGACCAGGAGCTGATAGGGCGACTTGAAGTCGAGCTCGCAGTGCGCGTCGGGATACTCCTTTTTGAGACGGCGGATTATGACGAGCGCGTGATCGCGCAGCTCAGCGGCCGACTTCCGGCGCCGCGGCGCCGCGGGCGCGGCCGGGCCTTTCTTCAACCGCGGTGCCGGCGGGCGTGCGCTACGACCTCCGCCGCGGACTCGCAGTTCAGCACGTCGCGCTTTTCCAGCCATCCCTTCCGCGCGATGGCGATTCCCAGCTCGACGTTGTCGAGCCCGTGCGTCGAGTGGGCGTCGGGGCCGATCTCGATCCGGACACCGCGCTTCTTCGCTTCATGGCAGTACGTCCAGTCCAGGTCCAGCCGGTACGGATCGGCGTTCAGCTCGAGCACCACGTCACGCTCGGCGGCCTTCGCGATCACGGCGCTCATGTCGAGCTGGTACGGCTCGCGAGTGAGCAGCAGCCGGCCGGTGGGATGACCGAGGATGGTGAGATGCGGGTCGTCCAGCGCGCGGAGCACCCGCTCCGTCATCTCCGGACCGCTCATGGAAAAGCGGGAATGGATGGAGCCGATCACGTAATCGAACTGGTCCAGCACGTGCTCGTCGTAATCCACGCGGCCGTCGGCGAGGATGTCGGCTTCGATTCCCTTGAGCACGACGAAATCCTTCGTCCTGGAATTGAGCACGTCGATCTCGTCGTGTTGCCGCCTTATCGCGTCGGGCTTCAGGCCGCCGGCGTAGAAGGCGGACACGGAGTGATCGGAGATCCCGAGGTACTTCCAGCCGCGTGCCCGCGAGGCTTCAGCCATCTCCGCGATGGTCGCGCCACCGTCGGAGTACTGCGAGTGGCAGTGCAGAACGCCCTGGATGTCGCTCTCCTCGATGAGGAAGGGCAGCTTTCCCGTCGCCGCGGCCTGCACCTCGCCGCGCGACTCGCGCAGCTCGGGCTCGATGAACGAGAGTCCAGCCGCGGAAAAGAGCGCCGCTTCGTCGGCGACGGGCAGCGTATCGCCGTTGCGGTGCAGCTCGTCACCTTCGATGGTGAGCCCTTTTTTGCCCAGTGCCGCGCGGACCTCGTCGATGTGCGACGCGCTCCCGGTCCCGCGCCAGAGAGCGACCGCGAACGCGGCCGGCTCCACGCAATGCAGGTCGAGGCGCGTGCCGTCCACGTACCGGATCGCGACCGACGCCTGGCCCGCTCCGACCACGCTGCGCACTCCGGACGCGTGCGCGAACGACGCGGCGACGGCAGCAGGATCGGCGGAGCACGCGGCGACTATGTCGATGTCGGCGATCACTTCGCGGCGGCGCCGCACCGACCCCGCGATCTCGGCGCGCACGACATCGGGATGACGTCGTACCCCGGCGAGTACGCGTTGCGCCTCGGCGAATGCGTGCGGGAACAGCAGCAGCGCGCCGGTCTCCTTCAGGAACCCGATGCCCTTGAGGATCTTCTCCGCGGTCTTCGGCCCGAAGCGAGGGAGCTTGGCAAGTCGGCCATCCCGTGCCGCTTCCTCGAGCTGTTGCAGCGTCTCGACGCCCAGCCCTTCATGAATGAGCCGGATCTTCGCGGTCCCCATTCCGGGGACGCGCAGCATCTCGAGCAGGCCCTCGGGCGTGTTTTCGCGCAGCCGCTCGAAGTAGGATGAGTCGCCCGTCTCGACGATATCCTTCAGAACGGAGAAGGTGGCGGCTCCGACTCCGGGCAGCTTGCGCAGCTCACCCGATTTGTACAGCGGGGTTATGTCGTCGGTATCGGTGCCGAGTACGGCGCGCGCGGCGACGTGGTATGCGCGGGATTTGAACCTGTCCTCACCGTGCAGCTCCAGGAGCCCGCCGATCTGCGCCAGTACGTGCGCCGCGGTCCGGGAGTCCATCGAAATATCCTGCTTCCCCTAACCTTCCACTCCGGCAACGTCCTTGAGCCGCGTAACGATCTCCTGAAGCTGCTTCGTGATGAGATCGAGCTCCTGGCCCGCGCCTTCGTTGTCCAGCATCCCTCCGCGCATCGAGACGGCGACGCGGTTCATGTACTTGACCTTCGCGAGAATCTCATCGACCGAGCGGCGAAGCTTGACGTAGCGGCGCTTCTCGGCGTGCGCGCGGTGGAACCTGCGCATGAGATCGTCGTTCGAGAGACGCGACGCGAGCGACACCGCTTCGTCGACCGTGCGCCCCGGGATGGCGCCGTGGTCCGGGATCCCCATTTCCTCGGCGGACGCGTCCGCGAACCAGAGGTGACCGATGTGCTCGATGCCGTCATATGCCGTCTTGAGGGCTACGTTGTAGACCTTGCCGTCGACCTCGAGACTCGCGAGGTGCTGTTTGACTACGCCGAATTCGGCCATCAGTGGAGTTCCATGATGGCGAACGGTGCGTTGGGGGAGCGACGCGCGTCAAGTCCGCTCATGCCGCGACTTCCTTCAGGCGCGACACGATCTCCTGGATCTGGTCGGTGACGAGATCGAGCTCCTGCTCCGCGGCCTCCGCGTCGAGCATTCCCCCGCGCATCGATATGGCGACCCTGTTCATGTACTTCACTTTCGCGAGAATCTCCTCGACTGAGCGTCGCAGGCGAATGTAGCGCCGCTTTTCGGCGTGTGCCCTGTGGAACCGGCGGGTGAGATCTTCGGCATTCATCTGCCGGGCCGCGGCGAGCACGTCGTCGGTTGTGCGGCCGGGGATTATCCCATAGTCGGGAATCCCTTCGACGTCCTTGACCGAGTCGGCGAACCAGAGTCTCCCCACATGCTCTACCCCGTCGTAGGCGATGCGCACGGACACGTTGTGCACGCCTTCGTCCACCCGGAGGGTGCCCAGGTGGTGCCGGGTTGTGCGGGTATCAAGCATCTGTTTCATCGAGAAAGCCTGCCAGTGCGGGGAAGAGCCGCTCCGGCTGTTCTACATAGGGGACGTGACCAGACCCCTCCAAGAGCACAAACCGTGCGCCGAGCGCGGCGGCTATCTCCCGTGACGACTGGACAGGAATCGGATCTTCCGAGCCATGAACCACGAGTGACGGGCATTTCACGGTGGCCAGTCCCGCCCTCACATCGTAGTTGCCGAGGCTTTCCCAGATTGATTTCTGGATTTTTCCGATTACCCGGAATGGGGTGAGATCGCCGGCCCGCGCGGGGTCGGCGAAGTAGCCGGCGACGCTCAACTCGAAGGCGCGCCGACGGTACGCCTCACGATCCGTCTCCTGCATTCCCGAGGCAGCGAGCTCCTCGCGCATGCCCCTGATTCTGTCGCTCTGCTGTCGTCTGTTGAACTCAGTTTCGAACTCCTCTCTGTGCAGGCGGGTGACCGGCGCGGGGTCGATCAGTATCATGCGCCCCGGGTTGATCGGCACTCGGCCCACAGCTGCCTCGATGGCGTAAAGCATGGCGAGCAGTCCCCCCCACGAATAACCGACGATTGAGAGGGGCTCGAGGGAAAATTCTGCTATGACGGCCGTCAGGTCCTCGACCTGCGTCCGCCATGTTATCACCCCGTCATCGTCGTGGCGGGACTGTCCGCCGCCACGCTGGTCGTAGAAGATCAGCTCCCGTTCCCGGGCGAGCTCGAGCATCTGCGGCAGGAGGTAGTCATGGCTGGCGCCAGGCCCCCCGTGCAGGACGAGGAGCGGCGAGACGCCCTTCGGACCATAGGTGGCCCAGTACAGCGGCATCGGAGTCTTCGAGGTGTAGCCTTTTGCGCGCGGCGCGGGAATTACTGGTCCGGGCATTGGTCTGGTGATGATACTCGCGACTGCGTCAGAAGGATCTCGGGGATAAAAACAAATGAATCAGCGTGCGTGCCGAGTGATTTGCGCGAGCTCTTCCGGTGCTAGGGCGTTGCGCGTGCGGGATGGTCTGTTGCGCGGTACCACTCGACCTTGACCGGGTCGCGCGGCACGTAAACGCGGTCGCGCATCGCTGCTTCGATCTCGTCGATCTCGCGCGGAGCGCCGCTCGTCCATTCCACGCCTGATTCCGTGACGATGTAGTCGTCCTCGATGCGCACGCCGATGTTGGCGTAGCGCCGCACAGCCGCGGCGATCTTGCTTTTCATCGTGTCGTTGCGTGGCGCCGGGCGGATGATGTCGAGCAGGTGAGATCGTACGTAGATCCCGGGCTCGATGGAGAACGCGTCGCCGGGCGCGAGCGTTCCGGGCTGAATCCCTGACGTGCCGGGGTCGTGCACGTCCAGGCCGATTCCGTGCCCGAGCCCGTGCATGTAGTACAGCCGGTACTGCGGGCACGGTGCGACGCGCTCATCGCCGCAATCGTACACGGCGTCGGGCGACTCTATGAGACCCAGTGCGGCGAGCCCGTGCTTGATGACGCTGTCCACCGCGACGTTCATCGCCATGCTGTTCGCGCCTGGCTGCGCGGCCCGCTCGCCTGCCGCCTGCGCGTCCCGCACCAGCTGGTAGATGGCCCGCTGTTCGGGGGTGAATACGCCGTTCACCGGAACGGTGCGCGTGACATCGCCCGCGTATCCGCGATACGACGCCCCGATGTCCATCACCACCAGCTCGCCCGCGTTCATGAAGCGGTCGTTGCGGTTGTAGTGCAGCGTCGTCGAGTTCGGGCCGGAGCCGACGATGCTCGCGAACGCGGGCCGGTGGGCCCCGTTCCGGCGGAACGTGTATTCGATCAGACCTTCTATCTCGAACTCGTTCATTCCGGGCGAGATCGAGCGCATCGCGAGGATCTGGGCGTCGACAGTGATGGCGATCGCCTTGCGGATGAGATCCAGCTCGGCCGCGCTCTTGGTCCCGCGCAGCTCCCGCATGAAGGATTCAATGCCGAGAACCGTGAGCGATGGATTGAGTGCGCGCAGCCGCGCGGTGAGCTCGCGCTGCTCGCGGGGCGCGTATGCCACCTGGTGCGCGGCCACGAGTGAGTCGACGAACGCGTTGAGGGTCGAGACGGCCCTCGCTGGGAGGCCCGTACGCGCGCGCGCGCCGTCGGTGCCGAGCCGGTAGCCGCTCCACACTTCGCGGGCCGGATCGCGCGGCTGCACGAACAGCGTGGCGGAAAGCATCGCGCCGTGCTTCACCATCACCAGCGCGGCGGCGGGCTCGCCGATTCCGGTCAGGTAGAAAAAGTTCGGATTCTGCGCGAAGTCTTCGTAATCGTGGGCGGGCTCCGGTGCGCCTGGGAGGACGAGGAACCCATCGCGCATGCGCTCAGCAACGGCGGCTCTGCGTTGCGTGTATTCCGTCTCCAGTATCTGCGCGTGCGCCTTTGGAGCCGGGCCAAAGATGGCTCCGAGCAGGATGGCAAGCGGAATCCAAGTGGGGAGTGACCAGTAACGAGTTGTCAGTGTGCCGGTGCCTGCTCGCGCCAAGCCGGTGCTGTGACGGGTCAACTGGCAACTCGTCACTGGCCACTCCTTACTTGGATCCTCCGTCATCATTCTCGGAGCCAAAGCTTCTCGCACTCTCACCTGCCAATTCCATCGTTCCAGTGCATGATCGAATTCCACACGAGCGGGAACTCATGGTGGTTGAGGTAGCGATGCAGCGGGTTGAACGAGAACGCGATCACCCGTCCTCTCCCCACCGGCACGTCGAAGATCGCGCCCTGCCCGATGATCTGATCCTGATTGCGCACCATCCCCGACAGGACGTACTCGCTCGCGCCCGCTCTTCCGCCCGCCTGAGCCGGAGCAGCAGCGCGCGGCGCTCCGCTGTCCGCGGCGGGGGCGTCGCCGGCCGGCGGAGTGGATTCACCGGCGCCCGGCCGCGGGGTCTCCGGGATCCCGAAGAAGCGACCAGTCGGCTCCTCTTCGTCGCGCGGCGGGCGCGTGCCGAACTGCGCCACGATCATTCCGCGATCGCGCCGGCTCACCTGAAACAGCGGTCCGTTGCCGCGGAAGACGTTGGTGGTGTCCGGATAGCCATACCACACCGGATGATTCGGACGACGCGCCATCATGCGCACGATCGATCCGGGATGGAACAGCCCGCTCGGCGTAAGCGCTGACAGCGGACGTGCGATTCCAGTCTCCGCGGCGAGCCGAGTCGCGCCAGACAGCGTGATGAGGGTGCCTCCTTCGTTCACGAACCGGTGGAGCTGCGCCAGCCCTTCGAAGCCAGGTCCGCCTGTCATGTCCGCGGTGGACGACGGAGTACCGTGGGATGGATACTGTGCCGTGCGGGTGAAGGGCATCGGGCCGAACTTGTCCGGCACCTCGTGAATCAGCGATTCAACGCCGGCGCCGCCCGTGTTCGGAACGAGAATCACGTCGAACCGGCTGCGCAGGTTGCCGCGTCGAAGGTCGTCCTTCTGGATCGACGTGTAGGGAATTCGCGCCTGCTCGAAGGTGAACCGCACCCAGCCTTCGTCCTGCGTGTTGGTCCACGTGTGGTAGACGGCGACGCGCGGCAGGTCCACCGGGTGTCGCTGCATGCCGGGCATCGCGCTCACGCGCTCGAGTGGCAACGCGAAGCGTCGCGCGATGTCGCGCGCGAGCTCGTCGCCGAGGTTCTCGAAGATCAGCGAGCCCGCGGGGAAGTTTTTCGATCCCACGGTAAAGCGGGCCTCCGCGGCCGTGACCTTCGTGCCCGACGACCTCTCGCGCAGCATGTAAAGCGCGGGGAGAACCTCCGCCTGCGCTTTGTATTCGAGAACGTGCACGGTGCCGCTCCCGCTCACCTCCGCGGTCGCCGCCACGGTGTCACGCAGGAACGTCAGCCCCTGCCATCCGAACACCGTGCTGTCGTTGACGGCTTTCACTTCGACGCCGTACATGTAGCCGAGTGTCCATGCGATATCGTCGTACGGCGGGTTGGGTTCGTCGGCGGGAAAGTTCTGCTTGCTCAAAAGGCTGACCGCGAAGTTGCGGTACGGCTGGTTGAGCAGCACGACGAAGTCGCCGGTTGATTCTCCGCTCTCGCGGCGGTGGACCTCGATACCGTGCCGGCGCAGCTGATTGACCAGGTATGCGATCCGCCTGGGGTCGCGCTGCCGCTCGAATGCCGGGATGGTGTACGCGTGCGGCTTCTCGCTGTAGCCGCGCTGCATGCTGTTTACGCCCTTCTGCCAGAAGTTGCGCAGCAGCTGGTTGGAGTTGTGCGCCGTGAATGCGAGCGAGGCGATCACGCCCGCCTGCATGAAGTTCACGTTGTCGCGCGCTCCCCAGCGCACGCGCTGCGTAGGCGGGAAGGGGCGGTACCACTGGCGGCTGGTGACCAGGTTGCCCGCGTAGCGGCTGGTGGTCAGGTCACGGATGTAGGTGTTCGCGCCCGCGTTGCCGAACGTCTCGTAGAAGCGGCCGATGCCATTGTGGTTGTTCGTGATCCACAGGGCGTATCCCGGATACCACCCGTCGTAGAAACCCCACGTCCAGACTCCGGGCAGGCCCTGCGCCGTGAGCTGCGTGACTTCGTTCTGCGCGAACAGGTGCCATTCGCCGATCGTGATCGGGTCGAGCGTTTCGTTGTACGGACCCGTGCCCGTCGAGATGTACAGCAGGGGTACGGACTCGTGCAGGTCGAGCGAGACCACCGGGAACCACTCGAAGTAGGAGCGGTAGATGGACTTCGTCAGCTCCTGCGAGATCTGGATGCCGTCGCGGTTGTTGTCGTGGAACACGTACTTGCCCCAGTACGGCGCGCTGCGCGGGAAGCCGTCGTCCCATTCCGGGCGCGCCTTCGTGTACCGGTAATACCAATCGACAAGCTTATCTCGCCCATCCGGCTCCGCCACCGGGTTGATCAGGCTGATGACGTTGTCGCGGATCGTGCGGATCTGCGCGTCGTCGCTCACCGCCAGCCGGTACGCCAGCTCCATCAGCATCTCCGGCGATCCCATTTCTGTCGAGTGCAGGCCGCCGCTCATGTAGTAGATCGGCTTCGCGCGGGAGAGCACGGATTCCAGCTCTTCAGCCGGCAGCCGACGCGGATCCGCCAGCCGCGCTGCGATCGCCTTTTGCTCGTCTATTTGCGGAAGCAGCGCGTCGCCCGCGATTGTGATGAGCAACAGCTCCCGCCCCTCTTCCGTCGTGCCGACGTTTTGCACCCGCACCCGTGGCGTCGCTGCCGCCAGCGCGCGGTAGTACGCGTATATCTCGCTTGTGCGGTGCATCACCCCCGGCGCGCCAATCACCGTTCCGAAGTGCTCGCGCGGCGACGGGATGGTTGCGTGCTCCGGGAGCGTCGCAACCGTCGCGGGAAGGAACAAAGGGTCCGACGTGTACTCGCGCACGAGCCGCGCGTACTCCGCATCGACCGTCTGCTGCGCGCCGACCGGTGCGGTGGTGACGAAGGTGACGGCGAGGAGCGCAACGAAGCGGGGGATCGTCATGAGGTGGCCTGTGAGTGACGGTGCTGTTCAGTGGTGGGCGCAGCGTGATGCGTGTAGCGGCTCGGGCGCGGGGGCAGGGGTCCTCGCAGGGGGCGTCTTAGCTCGCGCCGTTTGCGAGCGTAGCCCCCGAAGAGGACCCCTGCCTCCACGCCCGAGCCGCTATCGGAGCAATGACTTTGCGATAGTCTGCAACTGCATGTTCGACGTTCCTTCGTAGATGGTCCCGATCTTGGCGTCCCGGTAAAACTTCTCCACCGGATAATCCGTGGTATAGCCGTATCCGCCGAACAGCTCCACGCACAACGACGTCACCCGCTCGCACACCTGCGAGGAATACAGCTTGGCCATCGCGCCCTGGCGCGCGATGTCGTGCCCGGCGTCCTTGAGGCGCGCTGCGTTGTACACCATGAGCCGCGCGGCCTCGAGCTCCGTGGCCGCCTGGGCGATCTGGAACTGGATCGCCTGAAAGTGCGCGAGCTCCTTGCCGAACTGCCGGCGTTCCTGGACGTACCCGATCGCCGCGGTCAGCGCGCCCTGCGCAACGCCGATCATCTGGGCACCGATCCCGATGCGGCCTTCGTTCAGCGTCTCGATCGCGATCTTGTAGCCC
>JBKJKB010000098.1:0-4021 GCA_046597675.1 Gemmatimonadaceae bacterium | reverse complement strand
CCAGCTCAAGCGCACACGGTCATTGCCGATGGGAACCGTTTTGGTCACCGGCTCAGGGCAGGGGAATTTCCACGCCGGCGTGAACGATAAAATGTCGGCGGGCAACGGCGTCGCCCACGGCGTCACGCCCAAACTCATCGTGCTCGAAACCCGCCCCGTACTTCAGGCGGTAACGATCGTCTCGAACGGATTGGGCGCGCTCGAGCCGGAGGGAGTAGGCACGCAGCCCATCGCGTCCCAGCCGTGAAACGTCGTCACGTCCCTCGTCCGGCGCGGAGCCGGCGCTCGCCCGGACACCGATGTAGTTGTATCGATCAGCGAAGTACCGCCGGCTGGTCAACGCGAGGGAGCGCGATGCGCTCCCGTCGCGAAACACGAAGGTGGGCCGCAACGAGTGCCAGTAGTTCCCGACATACCTGCCGAGGGTGCCCGTCAAACCGAACAGGTCGTACTGCTCTTCACGATCGAAGTACCGGCCGCCGAGAGACGCCTCCCAGCCGCGAGGAAAATTGTGATAGGCTTCGGCCGCGCCGCGGGCGCGGATGAATACGCCGTCGCCGATCCGCCGCGCGGCGTTGAGGTATAGATAGCTGTGCGCTCCGATCTTCGGGTACGCCTCCAACTCGAGTTGCGTTCCATTCTGGGCGAAACGCCGGGCGAGATTGAGGCGGACAATGACCTTCGATCTTCCAATCCGGTCCGAAGCGTCCAGCGTTAGCATCTGCCAGGGGTCGAAGCTCTCGGTCAGACGTTCGTACTGGTAGTTGATTCCGACGCTTCTGCCGCTGTCAGCGTCTATCCTCCCGGACGCAGCCACCGAATCGTCGCTCGCGGTCACGGCTAGTCGCTCGAGCTCCGAGCGGGGCAGCGCGTGCACGGTCGCGGGCGCCAGAAGCACAACACACCAGCCGATTCCTGCGATATATGTCGTCATCTCATCCGGTCAGCTTGTTTGCGAATCTGATGCCTACGCGACCCGCTGGCATTCCGCAAATCGATGAATGCTCGTTAACTTAATCTTCGTCAGAGCGCGGCTTTAGTACATGGACAAGAAAGCCGAGATGCTGTTCTTGCGGCGCATGATCCGTTCCGCGACCTGCGTCATCGCCGTTTCCGCTGTCGCCGCGCGCGCGGATAGTGCGTGTCGCGCCGTACAGCGACGCCGATCGGGACAGGTGCACGGTGAGCCTCATCAATTACGACATCACCCCGCGCGTCGTGACAGCGACACATATGTCGAGGGCAGAATCGATTACACAACGGCCTCGCGAGACCTGACAGAGAGATTGGCTGGAATCAACATCACACGCGCGGGCCGCAGCATCACGATTCAAACTGTCGCGGCAACGTCCTCGCCCCGCGGCCGCCTGCGGCTGGCCGTGGATTTCACTGGTGACGCCTCCGGTACCCTTCGGTTTACTGGAGTTCCACGGTACGATGGCAGGAAGCGGGAGATCTCCGTGCCCGACCTGGACTACGAGCTCGAGACCGACAGCCGGCTCGTCAATGCGTACGTCTGGCTTCGCTCGGACGAGTTGTGGGACGTGTTCAGATCGAGGGCTCAGCTCTCGGTGGATCCAGCGCTGGAGCGTGGGCGTAGCCTTCTGCTGGCGGGATTGAACCGCAAACTCGGCGACGTGCTGACGCTCTCCGCGACTGTAGATTCCGTAGCGGTCCGAGGCGTGCATATCACACCCGGCGGGGTGCTCGTCCGGGCGCTGGCGATGGGGAACGCTGCGGTCGCCGTGCGCCAGGAGTGATGCGGTCTTGTAATCATGAACCTTGACCATTCGGCGCCGGGATACGGTATTGCACCATGGACAAAAAAACGATCGAAGCGCTAGCGAGGAAAAACGCCGCAAAGGCCGCCAATTCGTCTGGTAGGAAAGGCTTCGGGAAGAAGTACGACGCCAATCTCAAGGATGAGCCGACCGATCAGGCCACGCTGAAGGAGAGGCAGGAGCACGAGCGATTCTTCAAGGAGATGCGGAAGCGCGAATTCTAGCTCCTCCCTGGAGCAATCGCCCCGTCCCGGTGTACTGGGATTGTCCGTATCGAACCCGCCACCCATTGCCCGGAAATTCGCACATGAAAGTATCCTTTCGTTCTTCGCTCGCATGTCTCCTCGCCGGCATGGTCGCCGCACCAGCGCTCATCGCTCAGGAGACCCAGCCCGCACCCGTGCGGCTGAGCTTCGAGCAGCCCGCGGGCGTCAGAGCTCACACCGGCATCGCCAGCATCAATCCGTTCGCCGTCATCTTCGGCGGCTTCAACGGTGACGTCGAGCTGAATATCGGCACGGGTATGACTGGCGCCGTCAGCGCTACGTGGTTCCCCGATGAGCTGAATTACACGTCGGTGGATTTCACCTTCCGCTACTACCCGGGCGAGATCAATCCCAAGGGATTCTCCGTCGGAGCGAGCATCGGCTATCTCAGCACGGAGAACGATTACGGCACCGACAGAGGGAAGGGCCCGGCGATCGGCTTCATCGGCGGGTACAACTGGCTGCTCGGCAGGAGCGAGCGGCTCGCCATCGTCACGGGACTCGGCGCGAAGCGGCTGATAGCCGACTCCGACAAATACCCGGATGCGCCGGAAGCGACGATCACCGGAAGACTGGGAATCGGCTTGTCGTTCTAAGTCGGCTGGACCATCGAAAAAAGGCGGCGCCTGGAGGCGCCGCCTTTTTTTGCGTCAACGCACGGTAAAGCTCGCTTCGGCGATCGTCTGGTCCCACGCCAGGCGCAGCACGCCTCCAGTCGCCCTCTTGTCGAGCGCGATGGTGAACGTCTCGACGACATCCGCATTCCGGCTCACGCGCATTGGAATCCGCGCGACGAACCGCGCTGGATCCGGCGCGGCGCTACCCCATTGTCCGGTCTCGCTGCTCACGAGTAATGTCCAGCCATCCGGCGCAGGAATCGTATGCAGCGTGTACGTACCCGCCGGCAGATGGAGACCGTCAAACTCGAGCGGGCGGTTGGTAATGAAGTGTGTGGCGAGGTTGGCACCCGTACGCCAGATCTGATTCCAGGGCACGACGTTGCCAAAGATCGTGCGCCCGCGCTTCGAGGGACGGCCATAGTCGATCACGAGCCGCGCACCATTCGTCTCCTCGATAACGGTGTCGCGCAGCGATAACGCGCCAACCGGCCCTGCGAGGCTCTCCCGCTCCGCGAACGCCCGTGACACCGAATCGATGTCTATCCAGTCGCGCCGGGTGCCGAGGTAGCCGAGTGAGGAGCCCGTGCCGTCGAGGCCGACGGTCCTGCCGTCCGGCCCGAGAATCACACGCATCAATCCCGCGATCTGACTCCAGATAGCAACGGTATCGCGCGCCAATCGCTTCACCGTAACCGGGTATGCGCCGAGGCGACTCGTAAACGTGCCCACGAGCGAATCGACTACGGTTCGCGGGGCCCTTGCCGCCAGGAGCACGTGATTCGCGAAGGTGACGGTTCCCGGGAACGAGATGACGTAATCACCCCGGCCGGGCAACCGAAGAAATTGTTTCCTTGCGCCGAGCCCGAATACGTAGAAAGTGCTGTCGGCGGAGAACGTGATTGTCGCACTGTCACGCGGTTCGCCAGCGCGGGGGTTTGCGGCATCGAAAGAAGCAACGCGGATCGACGAAAACGATCCATCATCGTTGAGCGGTGCTTCGATCGTCCGAAAGATCACGCGCGGGGTCCGGACCACGGACTCCACATAGAGTCGGTCGTGCGACAGCTCGAACCTCTCCACGAACAGCGTATCGGGCCCGAGGCGCAGAAACAACACGCCCCGTTCGGGGGCCGGCGCCAGCGGAGGGCGAGGACTGCACGCTCCGAACAGGAGACCGGCAGCAAATCCCACGGTAACAGGATGCAGGCCTCGTAACATGCGATTCATGGCGTCTCCCTTGCTACACTTGAATTTCGCCGCCGTGCTCGATCCGGCAAGGCGTCAACCATTTCGTTCAAGCCCCCTTCTGAGGCACGTCCATGCGTTCAGCTCGGTATTTATCGACCCTCGCCTT
>JBKJKB010000080.1:0-2838 GCA_046597675.1 Gemmatimonadaceae bacterium | reverse complement strand
CGAAGGCAACGACACGCCGGGTCAGCTGATGTATTTCGCCGCGCGGGAATATCGCGCACATGGGTATCTGGCTGAGTCGCAAGCACTGGCGGCCCAGGCCATCACATGGTTCCAAAGCCGCGAAGCGGCCCGGAACACAGCTGGGGATATAGAGACATGGGGCGCGGCGCATTATCACGTCGGCGAATGGGCTCAGGCTCGTGAGCTTTATCGGCGCCTGCTTACGCAGGATTCGACAAATGCACGGTATCTGGGCTCACTGGGACGAATCGCCGCGCGACAAGGTGACAGGCGTGAGGCCGAACGAGTTTTTGCGGTGTTGGCCCGTGTGCGCGGAAGTCTTGGCTGGAATCAGTACGAACGGGCGCAGATCGCTGCTCTGCTTGGGCGTCGCGATCAAGCGGTCGCGCTCGTGCAGCAGGGGTGGGCCGAGGGAGTGGCCTACAACATGTATTTCCACCGCGACATCGATTTCGAAGCGATCCGAGCGTATCCGCCGTTCGCGCGCCTGCTTCATCCGAAGGACTAGTTTCACCCGCATGCGCTCACCGCACCATACGTGAACTCAATACCGCAGCACCTTCAGTCCGCCGTTGCGGATCGTTACACGTTACAGCGAGAGCTCGGACGCGGCGGGATGGCGACCGTGTTTCTCGCGCAAGACATTAAGCACGACCGCGTGGTTGCCCTCAAGGTTCTGCACCCCGAGCTGGCCGCCGCGCTCGGACCCGACCGCTTTCTCCGCGAAATCAAGCTCGCCGCCCGGCTCAATCATCCGCACATCCTGCCGCTGTTCGATTCCGGCGAAGCGAGCGGCTGGCTCTACTACGTGATGCCGTACGTAGAGGGAGAGTCGCTCCGGCAGCGTCTCGATCGCGACAAGAAGCTCCCGTACGGCGAAGCGATCAGGCTGGTGAGCGCCATCGGGTCGGCGCTGGACTACGCGCACAGGCAGAACATCGTGCACCGGGACATCAAGCCCGAGAACATCATGCTGCACGAGGGCGAAGCCACGGTGATGGATTTCGGCATCGCCAAGGCCGTGAGCGCGGCCGGCGGCAACACCCTGCTCACGCAGACGGGGATGATGGTGGGCACCCCCGCGTATGTCAGCCCGGAACAGGCGGCGGGCGAGCGCGAGATAGACGGGAGAAGCGACCAGTACAGCCTGGCGTGCATGCTGTTCGAGATGGTGAGCGGCAGCCGGCCGTTCAGCGGCGCTACGGCGCAGGCGGTCCTGGCGAAGCGGTTTACCGAGTCGGCTCCGTCACTCAAGTCGGTACAGGTTTCGGTGCCGGGGTATGTCGACTCCGCGGTAGCGCGTGCGCTGTCGCGGGAGCCGGGAGAACGATTCGACACGGCTATAAGTTTCGTGCACGCGCTGGCGCCCGAAACGCGAAAGGGCAACGACATGAATGCGGGAGATTCGCAGCTGAACACTTCACAGAAATCCGTCGCCGTGCTCCCGTTCGCCAACATGAGCGCCGACGCCGAGAACGAGTATTTCACGGACGGGATCGCGGAGGAGATCATCAATGCGCTCTCCAAGATCCAGGCGTTGCGGGTTACCTCGCGTACGTCCTCCTTCGCGTTCAAGGGAAAGACCGAGGATATTCGCGACATCGGCCGCAAGCTCGAAGTTGGCACCGTGCTCGAAGGCAGCGTGCGCAAGTCGGGCAATAAGCTGCGCATCGCCGCGCAGTTGATCAGCGTGTCCGACGGATATCAGCTCTGGTCTGAGCGGTATGACCGGGAGCTCGAGGACGTGTTCGCGATTCAGGACGACATTGCGCAGAACATCGCCAAAGCGCTCCGCATAGTTCTCACCCAGCGCGAGCGCGAAGTCATCGAGCACGTGCCGACGACGAATCTCGAGGCGTACGACTACTATCTGCGCGGCCGCCAGTACTTCAACCAGGTGCGGCTCAAGAGTCTTAAGTTCGCCAGGCAGATGTTCAACCGCGCGATCGAGATCGATCCGAATTACGCGCTCGCGCACGCGGGTGTCGCGTACTGCTGCTCCTTCCTGTACATGTATTTCGACGCGCGCGCCTCGAACCTGAATCAGGCCGACGCCGCGAGCAAGAGGGCGATCGAGCTGGCCCCCGATCTTCCCGAGGCGCACGTGGCCCGCGGGTTCGCGGTATCGCTGAGAAAGGAATTCGAGGAAGCGGAACGCGAGCTCGAACGGGCGCTGGAGCTCGACCCGACGTCGTACGATGCGACGTACTTCTACGGCCGCGCTCTACTGTCACAGGGAAAGTGGGAGCGGGCCGCAGAGATGTTCGCGCGCGCCAGCGAGATTCGACCCGACGACTATCAGGCGCCCGGGTTTCTGTCCCAGGCGTTCACCGCTATGGGCCGGCACGAAGAGGCCGTGGCGGAGCGAAAGCGGCGGTTCGAGCTTGTTGAGAAGCATCTAGAGCTCAATCCCGACGATGCTCGCGGCCTGGTGCTGGGGGCGATAGCGCTCGCGAGTACCGGGCAAACGGATCGTGCGCTCGAGCTGGCGGGCCGGGCGCTGGCGTTGGACCCGGAGGATCCGATGATCCTGTACAACGTGTCGTGCGCGTACGCCGTCGCTGGGCGCACCGATGCCGCGCTCTCGGCGCTCCAGAAAGCGGTGGACAACGGCTTTGGACATAAGGAATGGGTCGAGCATGACACGGACCTGGAGTCGTTGCGTGGCGACCCGAGGTTCCAGTCGCTGGCGTCCGCGATGTAGCGTCGTATCCAGGCCAGCATCCGGTTGAGCCGGGGGCTGGATGCCTTTAGATTGACAACGGGCGCCGCGGGACTCCGCGGCGCTTTTTGCCCCTTGGTGTAACTGGCAACACG
>JBKJKB010000005.1:0-14115 GCA_046597675.1 Gemmatimonadaceae bacterium | reverse complement strand
GCGCATGGCTTCTACCCTCACGAGCGACGAAGGATCTGAAACCAATCTGTCCAGCTCCGCCAGAGCAGCTTGGGCCGGAGGTCCGATACGGCCCAGCGAGCCAGCTGCGCTCGCGCGCACACGAGCATCGTCATCCCTGAGTGCCTCGATCAGCACCGCAATCGTCCCGGC
Organism: Gemmatimonadaceae bacterium; assembly: GCA_046597675.1. Taxonomy (GTDB): domain Bacteria; phylum Gemmatimonadota; class Gemmatimonadetes; order Gemmatimonadales; family Gemmatimonadaceae; genus JACDCY01. The sequence continues at coordinate 13,944 of JBKJKB010000005.1, read as the reverse complement.
GCTCGCCCCGCTCCCGAGAGTTCCCAAGACACTCGCCGCCGTTGCACGCACCTCGGCGTGCGCGGAGTCATGAAGCGCAGCATGCAGTCCCTGCAGTGCGCCGGCGGCCTGAAGGCCTTCGGCCGAGAGCGTGGCCGCGGCCGCCATCCTGACCGGGTCTTCATCATTCGAGCCGGAGATCAATGCGTCGACTGCGTGGGGCGAATTGGGTGCGATTTCGAGAATCTGCCCGAGCGCGTGGGCCGCGTAAACGCGACCCCGCACGCTGCCGGTCTTGAGACTGTCGATCCACTCGTGCGCAGTGAGCTGCCCGTACGAAGGCTCGGCGTGGCACGCGGCACCGGACACCACGCCGGCGGTGACCAACCAGCTGACTGGCAATAGCCTCACGTCACTGACCGACTGGCCTGCTTTCCCTCCTCGCTGCGAAACGCGAGGAGACGAAGGGCGTTGGCAATTACGAGCAGCGTGCTTCCCTCGTGCATCGCAACGGCAACACCGATACGAGTTAATCCTGCGATCGTGGTGACTGCGAGTAAAGCGATCACGCCGAGCGAAAGATACAGGTTCTGACGGATGATGGAGCGTGCCTGACGGCTGAGCCGCACCGCGAAGGCAAGCTTTTCCAGACGATCGCCCATGAGCGCCACATCCGCGGTTTCGAGAGCGGCCGCTGTGCCAGCTCCGCCCATGGCGATTCCCACGGTCGCGTGCGCGAGCGCGGGCGCGTCGTTCACGCCATCTCCCACCATCGCGACCAGCCCCTCCGACGCCAGCTCTTTGATGGCCGTGACTTTGTCTTCGGGCATGAGTTGGGCACGCACGTCATCAATCCCGACGGCCTGGCCGATCGAGGCGCCGACGCCGGCGTTGTCGCCTGTCAGCATCACGATGCGGCGCGCGCCCGCCGATCTCAGACTAGCGAGCGCTTCGCGAACATTTTCGCGGGGATGATCAGCCAGACCGATCACGCCCATCCATCGAGACGGGCCGTCCCCGGCACGCACCACCATGGTCGTTTTCCCAGCGGCTTCGAGCCGGCGCACATTTTCGCGAATCACGTCCGTGGGCCCGTTGCCTCCTTCTTCAAAGAGCGCCAAACGGCCTATCTCCACAAGCGCACCATCAACTCGCCCCCGCACGCCGCGACCCGTTACAGCCTCAACGTCCGCGGCCGACGCTACCGATAGTGCCCGTTTCTCGGCTTCGCGCATTATTGCCCGCGCCAGGGGATGTTGAGATTGTGCCTCTACGGCCGCAGCTGTTGCGAGCAGTAGAGATTCGTCGACGCCTTCGGAAGGCGCCAGATCGGTGACCTCCGGCTCCCCTTTGGTGATCGTGCCGGTCTTGTCCAACGCGAAGACGGTGATGGCGCCCAGCGATTCAAGGTAAGCACCTCCTTTGATGAGGACTCCGTTCCGGGCAGCTTGCGCGATTCCCGCCAGCACCGCGGCAGGCGTGCCGAGCGCCAAAGCGCAGGGCGATGCAGCAACGAGCAGCGCCATGCCCCGATAGAATGACTCCGACCAGGACAGTATGCCGAAAACGGGCGGCACCACGATGAGCAGCAGGTCCGCCACCAGCACCACTGGCACGAACACGCGCTCGAAGCGCTCGGTGAATTGCTGCGTCGGTGCCTTCTGCGTTTCCGCGTCCGCTACGAGCTTGATCACGCGATCGAGGGTTCGATCGCCGACGGCGGAGGAGACTTCGACGATGAGCACACCTTCGCCGTTAACGGAGCCGGCGAAAACCTGATCCGAGGGCCGCTTGTCGACGGGGACGCTCTCGCCCGTGATTGGCGCCTGATTGACGGACGAGCGCCCTTCGCGAACCAGACCGTCGATCGCAAATCGCTCTCCCGGCTTCACCACGGCAAGATCACCCACTAAGACCTGCGCAATGGGGATCGCCGCGTCCTTTCCCTCGCGCCGTACGATCGCGGTTTGAGGCGCGAGCTCCGCGAGCGCGCTGATCGCATTGCGCGCGCGGCCGAGCGCATAATGCTCGAGTGCATGACCGAGACTGAAAAGAAACAGAAGCAGCGCGCCCTCTGCCCCTTCCCCCAGAACGGCTGCGCCGAGCGCGGCCACAATCATCAGCAGGTCGATGTTGAACCGAAACCGCCCCTGACGGAGATCCTTGAGGAAGTGCGCGACATTGTCGCGTGCGCCAAATGTGTAAGCCCCGGCGAAAAAGACGGTTGCCACCCAACCGGGTAGAGATTCACTGCGCTCCACAAGCCAGCCTGCCAACGTCAGTACGCCGGCGATCAGGCTCCAAGCCAGCTCGTGATTTCTTGCGTACCATTTTTTGTCCTTTGCCGACGCGGTCACCGTCGTGCCCGGTGGCGCCGACATCTTAATCCCGGCCCCCGCAAGGACCGCTCGTATCGCCGGGAGCTCCACTCGCTGGCGATCGTATTCCACTCGCGCTAACTGAGCGGGGAGATTCACGGAAGCCGCCGTGACACCCGAAATGCCGCGTAGGACGTCCTCGATGCGTTCTCCGAGATCTTCCGCCCCGATCGCGCGGAGCGGAACGACTGCGTGACCGTACCGATGCGCAATGCTTGCTCCGGAGCGAACGGCGATATCGGTTATCTGCGCCAACGAAACTCGATTGGGATCATGGTGCACGCACAGCGATGCCGGAGATTGGGGCACCCCTGTCGGATGGCAGCCTACGTCGTGCGCGGATTTCTCGTCCGGTCCATGCGTTACGTGAACTCGCTCAATTCCGTCCTGTTTCTCCAGTACCGCTACCAGGCGGCGAACGCATGCGTCCTGATCGTCGGGAACACCGGACAGAAGCAGTGGGATGTCCAGGCGCACGGATTCTGTCACGAGTCGCTCTCGGCCTTCGCTCCTTCGAACCAGCCGTATAACGTCGGGAGAAGTAAAAGCGTCAATGCGGTTGACGAAATGAGGCCGCCCACCACAACCGCGGCCAGTGGTCGTTGCACCTCCGAGCCGGCCCCGCTCGAGAAGAGCAGCGGCAACAGGCCGAGGATGGCGACCGTGGCTGTCATGAGCACGGGCCGCAGACGCAGGACAGTGCCTTCATAGACCGCGTCGTGCAGACTCTTGCCTTCCAGCCGAAGAGAGTTGATGTAGCTCACGAGCACCACACCATTCAGCACCGCAACACCAAAAAGTGCGATAAAGCCTACCGAGGCAGGCACCGACAGGTACTGTCGGGAGAGCGCGAGACCCAATATCCCCCCGATCAGTGCGAAAGGAACGTTCAGAATGATTAGGGCCGCCTGCTTGAGTGAGCCGAAGCTCGCGAAGAGCAGGAGATAAATCAGCCCGATCGTGATGGGGACGATGATCATCAGCCGCCGCATCGCCCGTTGTTGGTTCTCGAACTGACCACCCCACGTGATGAAATATCCGGTCGGAAGCTTCACCTGGGAACCGATAAGGCGCTGCGCCTCCGTGACGAAGCCGCCCATGTCGCGACCACGAACGTTGAGTTGAATGACGATGCGCCGCTGGCCGTTGTCGTGATTGATTTGTTTGGGGCCAACCACCGTTCGGATGCTGGCAATTTGCGACAACGGCACGCGCGCACCGTCGTGGGTCGCGATGAGCAGATTCCCGATCGCTTCCACATCCCGCCGGTAGGGTTCCTGCAAGCGAACATTGATGTCGAATCGTCGTATCCCTTCGAACACCTGCCCCGCAGCTTCGCCCCCGATCGATGTCTCGATCGCCTCCTGCACATCGTCTACGTTGATCCCGTATCGCGCGATCGCGGCGCGATCGATCACGATCTGCAGCTGCGGTTGGCCGGTGACCTGCTCCGACTGGACGTCAGCGGCCCCGGGAATTCTCGAAACCACACGTTGAATCTCATCGGCGGTGCCTACGAGCTGGTCGATATCGTCCCCGAAGAGCTGAATCGCGAGCTGCGCTTTGACACCGCTTAGCAGCTCATCGACCCGCATCGCGATCGGTTGCGAGAAGTTCAGAGCTACGCCCGGGAACTGACCGAGTTTTTGCTCCAGCGCCTCGACCAATTCCGCCTTGTCTCGCCCCGTGTTCCATTCCCCAAGCGGCTTGAGGGAGACCAGAGCCTCGATGTTGTTCACCGGCTCTGGATCGCCGCCAGCCTCGGCACGGCCGATCTTGGAGACGACGTCGATTACCTCGGGAAAGGTCTTAGCCAGGCGCTCGATCTCGGTCGCCGTTCGAATGGCTTCGTCGAGCCCGGCCGACGGCGCGAGTGTGACACGATATTGGATCGAGCCTTCCTCGAGCTGAGGCACGAATTCGGAGCCGAGAAAAGGCACGATCAGCAGGCTGGCTACGAGCGCCGTGAGAGCGCCCAGCAGGGTTTTCCCGCGGTTGAGGAGCGACCAGCGCAAAGCCGGCAAATACGGTCTCTTGATCTTTCGCATGATCCACGTGTCGTCTTCCGAGCCACCCTTCAGGAAGTAGGAGCAAAGGACCGGGACGATCGTTAATGAAAAAAGGAGGGAGCCGACCATTGCGAACGAGATCGCGAATGCCATGGGCTTGAACATCTTGCCCTCGACACCCTCGAGCGTGAACAAGGGCAGGAATACGATAATGATGATTATTATCGCGAAGACGATGGGTTGCCCCACCTCCTTCGACGAACGCAGGATCAAATGCATCTTGGATTCGTGCCGGCCAGCGGCATGAGGCACGGTGTCTCCCGCTCCAGCCTTGTCCGGGTCCGATGCCTGGGCGCGCTCTGACAGGTGCCGATAGATGTTCTCGACCATGACCACGCCACCGTCCACCATCATGCCGACGGCAATGGCGAGCCCGCCCAGACTCATGAGGTTCGCGCTGAATCCGAGATACTTCATCAGAATGAAGGCGAGCAGGAGTGAGAGCGGCAGCATCGACGTGACAATGAGCGCGCTCCTCACGTTTCCAAGAAATAAAAACAGGATGATGATGATGAGCACCATTCCTTCCAACAGCGCGTCGCGCACCGTAGCGACTGCCCGCTCAATTAGATCTCCCTGATCGTAGAACGGCACGACCTGCACGCCCTTCGGCAACGACAGGTTGACCTCGGCGACCTTGATCTTCACCGCCTGGATTACCTGCTCGGTGTTCTCGTAAATCCGCTTGAGGACGATGCCGGCGCTGACTTCCCCTTCGCCGTTCATCGTCACGGCGCCGCGTCTCACTTCCGGCCCGATCGCGACCTCGGCTACGTTTCGGACATAAATCGGCGTGCCGTCGCGCTCGGCGATGATGATGCTCTCCAAGTCGCCGAGATTCTCCGCAAGCCCGATTCCCCGCACGATGTATTCTTCCGAGCCGCGGACGATGTAACCGCCGCCGACGTTACGGTTGTTGACCTCCAGCGCCTCGCGAACCTGGGCGAGCGTGACGCCGTATTGCAGAAGCGACCGCGGGTCGATGCGGACTTGATACTGTTTCACCTCGCCGCCGAATGAGAGGACTTCGGTCACGCCCGGCACTGTGCGCAGGTTGTACTTGACGATCCAGTCCTGCAACGTTCGAAGCTCGGTGACGTCGGTGCCCTCTCCGCGAACGACGTATTGGTAGACCTGCCCGAGGCCGGTCGTAATCGGTCCCAGCGTCGGCTCACCGAGCCCCGGCGGAATCTCCTCTTTTGCCTGTTGCAGTCGCTCGAGAGCAAGTTGCCGCGCGAAGTAGATGTCGACGTCGTCCCTGAAATACACGGAAATCTGCGAGATGCCGAAAGCGGAGATGGACTTGGTGTGAGCCACGCCGGGAAGTCCGTTCATTGCGACTTCGACCGGATACGTGATCAGTTTTTCGACTTCTTCCGGCGCAAGCCCGGGAGACTCGGTGATGACTTGGACGAGAACCGGGGAAACGTCTGGAAAAGCGTCGATGGGGAGCTTGGCGAGGGCGAATACGCCACCGAGGAGAACTCCGATCGACAAAAGAACGACGAACAGTCGGTTCTTGAGCGAAAACTCGAGGATCCGGTCGATCATGTTCCTAGTGATCCTCGCCAAAGCTGGCTTTCATCATCTCGGCCTTTAACTGAAAAGCGCCACGAGCCACCACCCGCTCGCCTGGCTTGAGGCCGCGCGTGATTTCGACGAACCCCCCGGCGCTTTTCGCGCCGAGCGTGACCTCGCGCGCCACAAAGGTTCCTAGCGACCGGAGGACGAAGACAACCTGTTTCCCATTGATGTCCTGTACCGCAATCTCTGGAACTGTGAGCGTCCCACTCCCGCTTAGCGTGCCGGAAGGCGTCGAGATCCGAACCTGGGCGAACATCCCGGGACGGAGACGCTCGCCCGGGTTTTCGAGCTCCACTCGAACCTTGAACGTTCGGCTGGCCGGATCAACGACGCCTCCCGCGTATGTGACCCGTCCCGGGAAGGTCTGTCCAGCGAAGGCGGCCGGAGTAACAACCACGATTGCGCCCTGTCTCACACGTGACAGATCCGCTTCGTACACGTCCACAGTAATCCACACGTGCCGAAGCTCCGCCACCACAAAGAGATTGGTAGATGGCCCCACCACCTGCCCGGGACCGGCGTTGCGCTCGACGACTGTTCCGCTGATGGGCGTGACCAGCCCGAAAGTCGCACCACTTCCAGCGCCAGCGCCTACGGCGCGGAGTCGGGCGACGGCACTGTTGTAATCAGCCTGCGCCAAGCGGTACGCACCCTCGGCTTCTTGCAGCTCCTTCTGGGAGGTGATGGATTGTTCGAAGAGGCGCCGCTCCCGGTCGTAGTTGCGACGCGCTATGTCCACGCTCGCGCGCGCGCGCGCCAGATCTCCACGCGTCTGCCCAACCTCCGAGCTTTCGAGGAGCGCTAGCACGCTGCCCGCTGAAACCTGCTGTCCCAGATCCGCGCGTACCGCGAGCACTCGCCCTTCAGCGCGCGAAGAGATCGTGGCGACGTGATCGGCATCGTAGGTGATCGTACCGTTGGCAACCAGCTCATCGTTTCCAGCCGTGCGGACCGCGACCAGTTCGACGCTCGCCATCCGGAGACTTGCCGAATCGAGCGCGACGACGCTGTCCTGTTCCACATGTGCCTCAGTGGCAGCGCCGCCGGCTTCGACGGCGGGCTCGCCGCGCGCGATAACCATCCATGCGACCACCCCGAGGGCGAGCGCTCCGGCTCCCGCGACCGGCCAGCGCTTCCTCGCCAGCCGGCGCCAGTCTTCACGCGACCAGGTTCCGGCAGCAGTGCCTCTCATCGTCGTGCTCCCATGTCAGTTCCCGGTACGCCTTCGAGGTTTTCTGCGGTCGCTTCTTTCAGATTCGCCAGCGCCTCGCGCGCCGCCAGCCATGCGGTCCAGTATTCCAGCTCGGCGTCGATCGCCTGGTTTTGAATCAGCAGTAATACGGGGAGGCCGATTTTCCCTTCGCGGTATGCGATCTCCGCGAGCCGGCGATTCTGCCGGGCTGGAGCGATGACCGTGGCTTCCAGCACCTGCGCTTCGCTCGCCGCGGACTGGTAGCTTGCGACGGCTGTTGCGATCTCAGAGCGAACCCTCATGACAAGCGCGGCGCGCTCGAGCTCCGCCTGGCGGGCTGCGGCACGCAGCGCCTGCCGCTCACCCTGATTTCTATTCAGAAATGGAAGAGTCAGGCCGATGCCCGGGCGCCAGGTGCGCGAACTTCCGCCGTCGGGCTGCTCCATGACGCCGCGCAGCACAGGATTTGGTAACGCTTCACGTCGAGCCAGCGACAGCTGCGCCTCAGTCTGAAGAACCGCCGCGGAGCGTTCCGCGAGGTCAGGCCGCCATCTCATTGCATGCTCAGTCAGGCGATTCACATCGAGCGACAAAGCGGAGTCTTCAGAGACGCGCATCGCGCCCGATATGCCGTGCGCGCTGTCCGGGAGTGCGGGCATGCCGTTCACAACCGGGACAATTGCGGTCCCTCGCGGCAAGCCGATCAGGCGCGCCAGCTCGATGGCGGCCTGTTCCTGCTCGCGCAGGATGGCAAGGGCTCGCGCGCGAGCTCGCCCTTGCTCTACTACGGCAAGGTTGTAGTCGAGGCGGCTGATCGCTCCTTCACGGAGCTGTCGTCCAGCTACGTCTGCAAGGCGCGTGGTCAGTGCGAGGACGTCGTCGGACAGTGTCGCTCGCTGTCTCGCCGCCGCAAGACGAAAAAACGTACGGTCGATCTGGCCGGTAACAAGACGCATTGCGTTCGTCACGCTCGCCGCTGCGCGCTGAAATGCGGCGCGGCCAACGGCGATTCGCGCGCCTCGCTGCCCGAATACCTCGATTTCCTGGGAAACTCCTGCTTCGAGATCGTCCCCATTGGGACGCGCGACTACGTCCGCGCTTGGGTTGAAGCGAATCAAGCGCGCCTGGCGAAGCTGACCGCGCGCGATGTTCGTGTCCATCCGCGCCGCGAGAAGATCAGGGTTGCCGGCCACTGCACGCATCCGTGCCTCGCTGAGCGACACGCGGACCGTGTCCTTCGGACCGTCAGTCGGCGCTTGAGCCGGGAGCGGCTGCTCAGCCGGAATGAACGACGAAACAAAAATGAGAGCTGCTAGAGCAAACCTTGCCACGTGAAGTTCTCGCGGAAACCCGAACGCCGTGCCGATGGCACGCGCTCGTAGATGAATAGCATGGTCCGGAATGAGCGCCGGACAACGAAGTCAGACAATTGTGAATTGAAGCGGGCTGAGCGCGCGGGAATTTCTCTGCGCTAACCGCTAAAAGCATCGCGGCGTTAAGAACGCCGCATGCCTTCCCTGCTGCTACGCTATCGGCGGCCGACGATGCGGCGGTGTGGAGATGCTCATGAAGAACGGACTCGCCGTGTCGTGCGCCCGCGAGGCCAAATCGAATAGCCACGTATTCTCGGCGTCATCGCCTGTCGCGAACACATGAGTGTGGGCGCAATGATCCAGGTGCGCTGAATGACCGGGTTGTGGTGCAGGCGCATCCGCCGGAGCCTCCGGTACCTCACCGTTCTCCCCGGCAGCAAAAAACTGCGCCCCGGCGGCATCGCCATCGTGCACATCGGGCACCAACGCCTCAACCTGCGTTACAGAAATACACAGCGCCGACAGCAGAGCTGCCGTGCGCCTCCTAGAGGCAGAGCTGAACAAGATGCGAAGCATCGTCATATCCGTAGCTTCAACGTAACCCACTTTCGGGAGCGACCGCAAGCGCTCCAACTGGCGCGATTTGATCAGGGCAGGGGTTGATCAGCGGCAATCGCGGGCCCCGCAACGGTCACACCGATCAAAGCAAGAAGCGTGACGACACGCGGTGAGCTTTATCCCGCACATTGAACTCGGCACTAGATGAATGGCCAGCTTGGCGAACGCCGAATTCGAGGCAAAAGCATGTACGACGTCGCGAATCACCGTCCATCTGTCATCCCGATCCAGCCGCCATGCCAACGGCAGTCCGACCAGGAAAACCAGAAACAAGTTTCCGAACCACCCGGAAGCAGCGAGTTTGCTGCGATCGATGCCGCGACCAAACGCGGCACGGAACAGCGGCATGACTGGCCAGCCAGAGCCCGATCGCGAGCGCAACGGTCGCCGCGCCGCCACGCACCGTCCCGCTGATGGGAGCTACGAATCGCCGATGAGTGCGGCGATCGCGATAAGCGCCAGGACCATCTGCGCAGCAGCCGGACCGGCAAAAGGCTCGCCCGCCGTGCAAAAACCCATGCTAACCCGGCGACACCCAGGACGACGCTAGCGCCCACATCATGGTGCAGCCGAACCAGCGCTTCGCATATCCGCTTCCCGCAGATCGTTGCTCGCGTCCCGCACGATGATGGACGATGAGTGCAGGAAAAGGGTTGCAATTACGATAGCGACCGCCAAGTCCGGCCATGGGGATTTCGTCCACGCCACAAGGCCGGCTGCGATGACGACAGCCGCGTTGCCGATAGCATCATTGCGCGAGAAGAGCCAAACCGCTCGCACGTTTGCGTCGCCGGCGCGATGAGGAATCAACACGTATGCCGCAAGGACGTTCACTAACAGCGCGGCGAGACCGAACAAACCCATCAGCTCCGGCTCCGGCGATTGACGCACGATAACCCGGTACATCGTGTTAGCGATGACACCGACACCGAGTGCGCCGAGAAACAGGCCTTGCAGCAACGCCGCCCGTGCACGCCACATAAGGGCCCAGCTGAGAGCGAGAACGCCGAGCAAAGTAATTAGACCGTCACCGAGAAAATCCAATGCATCAGCTTTTAGCGCCTGAGAGTCCGCGAGGAAACCGCCAACCATTTCCATCGAGCCATAGCCGACGTTTAGCAGCACGACCATCCAAAGCGCGCGCGCATAAGAGGCGCTCACATGCGCGCTCGGCCGAGTACTGGCCGTTACTTCGAGGAGTTCGTATCCAAGGGCGCTGACAACCTCGGGCACCACCTGATGGGCCTCTTTGAGGGCCGTCAATGTCAGCATTTGGCTGGCCGTTGATACATGGGCCTCGTGCACTCCCGCCACGGCGCGAACGGCGCGCCCAATCTCGGCAGCATCGTCGGCACAATCGATTCCAATCACTTGGTACTGAGTTCGGATAGCTAATTCCATTCGGCCGCTTGCCCCTTGTGCTAAATGTCCTCCGAAATCGGGCGTCGGCACCTCGGATGAAACGCGGTGCAGCGTGGTTGCACCCGCGGCGCCCTGCCTACCTCGGTCACCGGTAAGCTTTAACGCACTTGAACCTGTTCCCCAGGCCGAAGCACTGAGCAATGGGATGCGAAAGACACAATTCCCCGGCGCCAGGCCGGTTCGATCGGAGGGCGACGTTACTCGTTGGCCTTCTCCGTGTTCGTAAGCGCGGGAAGCAGTTTGTGGAACCCGCTGAGGAAGAAGTAGCTAACCAGACTATCGAAAGAGGCGCGCCTCCTCGCCAAGTAAGGCGCGATTTGATCAGAGCAGCAGTTGATCAGCGCAATCGCGCCTAGTCCATTGGCATCGGAAGCGCCACCAGAACCGCCGTCACGCCTACCACGAGCACGGCGATGCCAATCTCGATCCCGGCGGTCCGGCGCAAACGCAGCGCGCTGGTCTGATCTCCCAAAACCGGACGAACCCGCAGCCAGTTGTAGGCTCCGGTCAACGCGGTAAGGGAGAGCAAGCCCACCTTGAGCAGCAATACCCTGCCGTAATCGGTCCCCGTGAGCGCGGCGATCGAGCCCACATGAGTCCACGCCATGAATACACCCGTGGCCCCGGCGAGGGCGCCGAATCCCAGCGCAGCCGGCGAAAAAGCATTTACAATGTCGCGAACCACCGTCCATCTATCATCCCGATCCAACCGCCAGGCCAACGGCAGTCCGACGAGGAAGACCAGAAACAGGTTTCCAAGCCACCCGGAAGCAGCGACAGTATGTATGGAGTTGGCTACGATCGACGGCGCGACCAGACGCGGCACGGACGCGGCATGACTCGCCAGCGCGAGCCCGATCGCGAGCGAGACGGTCGCCGCGCCGGCCACGTACCATCCTGTTGATCGCGCGCGGCGGATCGACGTGAATGCGGCTATCGCGATTAGCGCCGCGACCATCTGAAGCAGCCACGCCCGTCCCCAGTTGGTGTCGGTAAGCATCGGCGCTATCAATCCCCCATCCCACATCTCGGCACCGCCGTGCATGTCACGCGATTGGAGCAGCAGCCTCGCGATCGCCACGACTGCGACTGTCGCGGAGGCCACGAGCCCTACGATGGCAGCTCCCCTCGCCGCGGCCGGCAGATAATCCGTCTTGATCTCGCGATCGATTTCCAGCGAAACCCGTGCAAGCACCGTGAGTCGGAAGGCTACCGCCCCGATCGCGACGATCGCGCCGGCAAGCGTCAGCCACCGCAGGACCACAGCGAGAAAATCCGTAGCCGCGCCGCCGCGTTCGTCGGCCTCCGAAGACGTGTGACCCATCGCCTCCGCGTGGGACGACGCAAGAGGAGGCGGGATGGAATCCGTGCCGGCAAGCCCGGCGGAATCTACGGTTGACTGAACGGTGAAGGAAAACTGACCAGTGACTGGATGCCCGTCGGCGCCCGCTGTCTGCCACTCGACGCGGTACACGCCCTGACCCAGCACCATGGGAATTGTCGCGGCCGCCTGCATGCGCGGCAAGATTTCTACCGGGCCGAGCGGGATGTCACCGGCGGGTCCGATGAGCTTGATCCGCGTGAATGTCAGCTCCGGGGCCTCGGTGAATTCGAGGTGGATCGCCCGTGGCGGGCTCGCCAGCACCGACTTGGCCGCTGGCGATGAGCTCCGCAACAGCCCGTGTGCGAGCGCAACCGCCGGAAGCGCAACGGCAACAGCCAGCATAATTACCGCTGCCCGGATCGTCTTGCCGCGCATCAGTGATGCCCGTGTGGCGCCGTGGAACCTGCCGCCACCGAGTGCGGGCACGGCTTGCCCCCGACGACGTAATGAGTGCAGAACAGATGCGTGGCAGCCCATCCCGAATGATCCAGGCATGCGCTCCCCGCCGCGTCCGGCCCGTGCAGTGGATGCGCGACGACCGCGCCCGAGATCCAGACGACCGCAAGCGCGACTGTCGCGCCCGCGAACGCCCGGCGAGTGATGCGCGAAGGAAGCGGAGCGCTCTCCCCCGCGAGTCGGCGTACTCTCACGCCGAGCAGATCATCCCGGATGAGCGGCGTCACGTACGCCAGGCGAAGCGTGGTCCGCTCTTTCGCCGCCTTGATCAGCGCCGAGGCCATCACCAGCGGCCGATTTCCTGCCCCGGCCTGGTCCGCTTCCAGCTCGGCCTCGATCGCAACGTCGGCGGCCATGCGACTCAACGCGGGAATCCAGAACAGCGTCAGCCCCAGAAAGCGCAGTACCGAAAGCCGGAGTGGATCCAGGCGGCGGACATGACACGCCTCGTGCGCGAGCACGCAGCGCAGCTCGTCGTCTGAGAGCGATGACTCGAGGGATTCGGAAATACACACCTTCGGCCGCCAGCCGCCGAAGGTGAAAGCGGGATTGCCTGCTTCCTTCGCGACGAATACGTCGGCAGGACTCAAGCCCGCTTTGCGCGCAGCGACGAATATCCGCGATCCCCCCGCCGCCGGGCTGATGCCGAGACGCTGCATCCCGCTTCGAAGGCGAACTCCGGCACGCACCCTGTCAAAAATGGCGTACGTCAGACCGGCAGCGAGCAGTACGTGAATGACCCCGTGCACCGGCGCCAGCGCAAGGTGGAGAGCTACGAGGCAGATCGCCCCTACGCGCTCCAGCTGTCCCAGCTCTACCAGTCCCGGAAGAGGAAGGTGGTGCGCGAACACCGGAAGCGTACCCATCAGCAAAACGACCGCGATCCCTACGAGTAGCGCACGCTCGTGCGCCGCCCCGCGCTGGGGAATCGCCCGGCTCGTCAACGACCCTCCTCTTCAGCTAATCTCTTTTGCACGAGGCGCGAAAGCTCTTCGAGCGCCTCGGGGTCGGTTTCTGCCAGCACGTCCACCAGCGATGCCGTGACGAGGTCCCGACTGAAGCCAAGGACGCCCTCGACCAAACGCCGCGAAACGTACATGTCGAATTCGGCGCGAGAAGAACGCGGGCCGAAATGGAGCAGGCCGTCGCGGCGCGTACGCTTGACCAACGCTTTCGCCACAAGCTTGTTGAGCACGGTAACGACCGTGAGCAACTGCACCGGGTGATTCCGCGCCACCCGCTCATGAATTGCGCGTGCCGGCGCATCACAACCTTCGTCCCACAGCGCGCCCATGACCTTGGCTTCAAGATCGCCAAGGACCTTGGCCACCCCCCGCGCGTCGAGGCGTAGCGTCGGCTGCAACCGAGGCGGTTTCATCTCGTGGCTGCGTGGAACACGATGCTGGTCCAGTGAGTGTCCCAATCAGCGCCCGACCCGGGCTCGGCGGGAGCGATATGAATCCCGCGCACGTTCCATAACCCGCCCGCGCCCAGACGCACGAGAATCTCGCCCGCGCGATTGGTCACAAGACTCGTATCGGGCGACACC
>JBKJKB010000149.1:0-4874 GCA_046597675.1 Gemmatimonadaceae bacterium | reverse complement strand
TGCGAAATCGACCCGAAATTCGGGTTCGGCCGGGACAGGTTGATGTTCTGTAACACGCCCGCCGACGTGCGCGTCACACCTGCCGAGAACGGGACGTCGAGCATGGTGCCGTCCGGCAATTGGTACAGACGGGTGAACCGTGGCGTCGGAAGATTGGCGTCCAGGGTCACCGGCAGGCGGTCTCCCTTCGTGTAGACGAAACTGGCGGAGACGGCGAGGTTGGTAATGAGTTCCCGCTCGATGCCGAGGTTGAACTCCTGCATGCGCGGCCGCTTGAAGTCCGGACCGAGCGTGAAGAGACTGGTCGACCCTCTGGCTGCCTCCGGGAGCGAGGTCAGGGTGCTGGGATAGACGGGCGAGGCCACGTCTCCCGGTGTTAACGACAGTCCGATGGTGGACCGCGTGATATCGAAGAGCCCCGTCTGGCGCAGCGCGTTCTGGATCGTGCCGTTCGGGGTTCGCCCGTAGTACATGCCGTAGCCCGTCCGTACGACCGTGCGGCCGGCTCCGCCCACGTCGTAAGCCACGCCGAGCCTGGGGCCGAAGTTCGTTCGATCCAGGTTGATACGCGAGGTTTCCGGAACCCCCGGATTCGGCGCGATCGGCGACGGGTTGTCCTGATAGTCGTACCGTAGCCCGTAGTTGACGGTCAGATTACGTGTACGCCACTGATCCTGTGCGAAGACGGCGTAGTCGATGGTCGAAAAATCGATCCCCGGCAGACCAAAATTCTGCGTGTAGGATGAGTAGTTCTGCCCTGCCGGATTCAGCAGATCGCGCCCGAACGTCAGCGCATTGGAATAGTTGTAGGTCCCGCCGAAGTTGGCTGGATTGTCGATGATGTTCCGCACCCGGTTGACGTCCACCCCGAACTTGAGAAAGTGTCGCCCGGCGGTGTAGGAAAAATTGTTGACGAACTGCAGGCGCCGCTCGTCCGGCAGCGCGGGACGCTCGAGGAAGTTCGCACGGCCGAATGAGAAGGCGCCCACAAAGACCTGCGGCGGCGGCTGGTTCGCGAACTGGAACTCGTGGTTGCGGCTCGCCTGGAACCGGAATTCGTTCAGCGCCCGCCGGCTCAGAATCGAGGTTAACCGACTGTTGAAGCTGTTGATCCGCACGTCGTCGGTTCCGTTGCGGCCGACGTTTCCGAGGACCAGCGGCGTTTGAATGGCGTTCTTGCCGCGCGCAGTCAGGTAATTATGGGTGATCGAGAGCGTGTTGGAAGGCGTCGCGTTCCAGTCCACCTTTCCCAGCACCAGATTCTGGTTGGCGGTGCGGGGAATTGTGTTTCCTGGCGCGCCGTCGGGGAACTGCCCGCGAAGGAAGGTGGTCCCGGCTCCGAACGCCTGCAGCTCCGCGGCGGTGGGACCGGACGGCAAACCGCCGGTCAGGACGCCGCTCAGATCTTCAATGATGAGCGGGAAGTTGCGCAGTTGCTGATCGTAGTTGAAAAAGAAAAACAGCTTGTCGCGCTTCACCGGGCCACTGAATGACCCGCCGAACTGCTCCCGCTTCTCCTCCGGCTTAATCGTCGAGAGCGGATCGCGCGCGTTCAGGGAGTCGTTGCGGAAGTAGTAGAATCCGTCCCCCTTGAACTGATTCGAGCCGGAACGAATGACCGCGTTAATACTGCCACCGGCAGACCGCCCGAATTCGGGCAGGAAGTTCGAGAGGCCGACCTGAAACTCCTGAATGGCATTCGCGCTGATGTTGCTCGCGATGCGGTTGCGACCGCGGGCCTCGGAGAAATAGGCCTGGTTGTCGTCGTTCCCCTCCAGCGTGAAGTTGTTGAACACGCCGGACTGGCCGCGATAGCTGAGCAATCCGAAGCGCCCGTCCCGCGTCACGCCGGGCGCGAGCAGCGCGAACTGGTCGGCCCTGCGGCCATTGATCGGCAGATCGTTGATCTGCCGGCGATCGATGAGAAACGTCTCCTCGGTCTTGGTGGTATCGATCACCGGAGCCTTGCCGGACACCGTGACCGTGTCGGTGAGGCCCGCGACGGGCAGGCGTAGACGCAGTGCGGTAGTTCGGCCCACGTTCACCGTGAGGTTTGCCTGCTCGACCGTCCCGAAGCCGTCAAGCTTCACCTGCACCCGGTACTCGTCACCCGGCGGCAGAACAGCCACGTTGAACTGTCCGGCCTCGTTGGTGACGGCCGTACGTACGAGTCCGGTGCCGACATTCGTGACCGTCACCGTGGCGCCAGGCAGGACAGCGCCACTGGTGTCCTCGACAGTCCCTCCGATAGAGCCCGTGCCCAACTGGGCCTGAGCCGACGCCCCGAGTACCGTGCCAAAGAAACACACTGTCAAGACGATTCCTACGATCCCGGGACGCATCGGATGACCTCCCTTACGGGGAATTGATGAGAGTGCCGTTGCCGCACGCGCGAATAGCGCTTAGGTGGATCGGTCCAGGAAGCGCCAGCTCGGCTTAGGGTGCCTACCGTATCCCGTGGTGTGGGGCGAAGTCAACGCGTGCGAGAGTCAACGCGTGCGAGTTGGTAGAAATCACTGCGCATGAAATTTGTTACGCGGATACTGCGTCGGCGTAGACTCTGTTCCGGATGGGAGGTCTCACACGATGACGACATGTAGAACCGGCGGCATCCTCATGACGCGCAGGATTTCACGCCTCCTGCTCTGGGTGGCCCTGAGCGCGGCGGCGGTCACCGGACTTCCCATCCCGGTGTACGCCCAGAGTCAGGCGATCGATGGAACGATTGAGGGGCTCATACGAGGAGACGCCAAACTATTGCCTGGCGCGAAGGTTCGGGCCGTCACCGTGGGGACGGGCTATGAACGGGAAGGGGTGACGGATGAATCCGGTCGCTACTCATTGACGTTGCTGCCGCCAGGCGATTACGTCGTGATCGCCGAGATGACAGGATTCGGGACCGTCACCCAGGCGAATCTGCCGCTCAGGGCGGGGCAGGTGCTGACCCTCGAGTTCGACCTGTCGTCGACGCAGTTTTCCGAGTTGGTGCAGGTGACGGCACGGTCCGCGTCAGTCGAAGTGGCCCGCACAGTGGTGAGCAACACCTACGACGAGAGAGTGGTCCGAAGTATTCCGACGATCGGCCGCAGCATCATGGACTTCTTTACGCTGCAGCCCGGCGTCAACGCGCGGCCACTCTCAACGGGGGGATCGGGGACCGGCACGCCGACGACCACGTATGGCGGTCTTGGATTCCGGCAGATAAACGTCGACGGCGTGTCGAACAATCTGCAGGGAGGCGCCAGGAACGTCGTCATCAGCCAGGAGGCTGTGGAAGAATTTCAGACGGTGACGAACTTTTCGGCGGAGTTCGGCCGTGTGGCGGGCGGCCTGCAGAATGTGATCACGCGCTCGGGGAGCAATCAGCGGCACGGCTCCGGATTCCTCTTCACACGGCAGAAGTACCTGAGCGCCATGCCTTTTCTCCTGCCTGCCGGCGCTCCCGCGCCGGAGTTCTCGCGGTACAATTACGGATTCACGTCGTCGGGCCCCGTCGTGAGGGATCGCGCGTTCTACTTCGTGAACTACGAGCGCTGGAGGCAGGACCAGCCGACGGTCTCCACCATCACGCCGCAGAACGCCGCGGTTCTGGGCATACCGCCGGGCAATATCGGCGCGTTCAACACAACATTCCGGGCCCACACGCTCACGGCACGAACGGATGTGCAGTTGCCGGGGAGCAGCCGCCTTTCCGCGCGCTACAACTATTACTACGATCGCGAGTCGCCGCTGGGCGGCGGACTCTTGTCGCGCGATGTCGCGGCTCGGTTCGACGAAAACCCCTACTCCTACACGGTGCAGTTCGTCTCAGTGATCGGCTCGCATCTCGTCAACGAGAGCCGGTTCCTCTATGCAATTCGTGGAATCAGCAACGGCGTGTCGGCGAGCCCTGATGCGCCGAACATCAATATCAGCGGCGTCGGAAGCTTCAACGGCAACGCAAACGGCAACCGCATCACCAAGGAAAAAGGGGTCCACATCATCAACAACCTGTCGATCACGAAGGGGCGGCACCTGGTGAAGATAGGCATCGACCTCCTCCCGGTCTCGTTCCGGGAGCGCACGACGAACATCAACGGCCAGTTCATCTTCGGGGGCCTCCCCGCCGTGGCAGGCGGACGGGGCGCCGTCACACCGCTCAACCAGTTTCTGCTGGCGGAAGCGCGACAGATCGATCTCGAAACGGGACAGCCCTACGCGTACTCGCGGTTCACCCAGTCGGTCGGTGCCGAGTTCTTCGAGGCGGCGACGTTCAATCAAGGCTACTTCGTGCAGGACGACGTTCGGCTGACAAATACGCTCAAACTGAATCTCGGCCTGCGCTACGAGCGCTTCACGCGTCCGGACTCGAATTTCAATCCGGCGCTGCCAGCGACGGAGTCATTTCCGTCGGACAGCAGTAACTGGGCGCCGCGCGTCGGATTTGCCTGGGATCCGTTTGAGAAGGGGCGCACCGTGCTGCGTGGCGGCTACGGGATCTACTACAACGTTGTGGTCGCTCAGACGTACAACACCTTTCTGCGCAGCAATGGTCTCGACGTCATCAATATCAACGTGCTCCCCACGACCCCCGGGGCGCCGGCGTTCAGCCGGACGCGCGTCGAGCCTCCGCGCGGCGTCACCGTCGTTTCCGACGTGCGCGTGATGGATGCCGACTTCGAGGATATTCAAGTCCACAACTGGTTCGCGACTGGCGAGCACGAATTGTTCAAGGACTATTCGCTGGCGGTGACCTATCAGGGGACGCGCGGCACCAAGCTGCCGGTGTCGTTGAACACCAACCTCGCGCAGGCTGGGACGCTGCCTGACGGGCGCCGGCGCTGGACCACCACCGGCGGGCCGGACCCGCGGTTCGGTAATATTTTCGTCGCCAC
>JBKJKB010000211.1:0-19709 GCA_046597675.1 Gemmatimonadaceae bacterium | reverse complement strand
CCACGCGGCCGAGTATCCAGTAGTAGCCCTCGTCGTCACGTTTGGCGCCGTCGCCCGGGAAGTAGAGATCGGGCCTGCCCTCCCACTTCGTGAAGTAGGTCTGCACGTACCGTTCGTCGTCGCCCCAGATCGTCCTGAGCATCGCGGGCCATGGCCTGGTGAGCGCGAGCAGTCCGCCACCCACCGGGATTGGTTTCGCCGCGGAGTCGAGGAGCTCCGCGAAGTACCCTGGCAGAGGCTTGGTTACACTGCCGGGCTTCGTCTCGGTAACGCCGGGTAGCGGGGAGATCACGATCGCGCCCGTCTCCGTCTGCCACCACGTGTCCACGATTGGGCAGCGGTTGCCGCCGATGTGCTCCTGGTACCACATCCAGGCTTCCGGATTGATGGGCTCGCCGACGGAGCCCAGCAATCGGAGCTGCGACAGGTCGTGCTTCGCAGGATGCTCGGCGCCCCATTTCATGAACGCGCGGATCGCCGTGGGCGCCGTGTACAGCACCGTCACGCCATGGCGCTCGCATAATGCCCAAAACCGGTCTTTTTCGGGCCAGTCGGGAGCGCCCTCGTACATGAGGCACGTCGCCCCGTTCGCGAGCGGGCCATACGCCACGTACGAATGGCCCGTCACCCACCCTACGTCCGCGGTACACCAGAACACATCCTCTTCCTTGAGGTCGAACACCATCTTGGTCGTGCACGTGACGCCCGTCAGATATCCGCCCGTCGTATGAACGATCCCCTTGGGCTTCCCGGTCGTCCCCGACGTATACAGGATGTACAGCACATCCTCGGCATCCATCTCTTCCGGCTCGCATCCAATCTCCGCGTCGTGCATCAGCCGGTGCCACCAATGGTCGCGGCCGTCCTCCATCTCGGCGAAGGTGTCGTCAGCATGACCGGCTGAAGTGCGGCGTACAACCACGACGTGCTTGATCGAGGGTGTGTCCTCGAGAGCCTTGTCGCTATTGCGCTTGAGCGGAACGATCTGTCCGCGTCGATAACCGCCGTCGGCGGTTATCAGCAGCTTGGCCTTGGCGTCGTTGATCCGGTCGCGCAGTGATTCGGGCGAGAATCCGCCGAAGACGACCGAGTGGATCGCTCCGATTCGCGCACACGCCAGCATCGAGACGATCGCCTCCGGGACCATCGGCAGATAGATCGCCACGCGGTCGCCTTTGCCCACGCCGAGTCCGCGCAGAACGTTCGCGAACTTGGTGACCTCGCAGTACAAGTCCCAATAGGTCAGCGTGCGTCGCTCGCCGGGCTCTCCTTCCCAGATGAGCGCGGCTTTATTGCGCCGCGGCCCGCGAAGATGCCGGTCCACGCAGTTGACCGAGACGTTGAGCTTGCCACCCACGAACCATTTAGCGTGCGGCGGCTTCCAATCGAGGATCTTTTTCCACGGCCTCGACCATTCCAGCGTCCCCGCCTGCTCGGCCCAGTACGCCTCATAGTCCGCGGCCGCGCGATCGTATATGTCGAGCGTACGGATGTGCGCGTTCTCGCGAAACTCCGCCGGGGGCGGAAACTTGCGGTGTTCCTGCAGCAGGACGTCGATGTCGTCGTGACTCATGGCGTGTCCAGGATGTGATGCAGCGTTTATGCTCAAGCGGCGAATGCCAGCCGGCAGCGAGCTGCTAGCTTCCAGCAGCCCGACTCCATTCAATCGCAATAGTGCCGTAGTGCACACCCGGCTGGTAGAGCCCGCGCGCTGTTCCCGAACCGGATGAAACAATGAATCCAACCATACGCATTCTCACGTTCGCGGCCCTGGCTGCCGTGTCGGCGGCCTGCGCCACGTTTCCGCCAACGGGCCCGCCACTCGCTCCGGAGCAGGAAGCGTTCTGGGCCGCGATCGCCGCGCACTGCGGTAGCGCATATGAGGGCCGGGTCGCGCTTTCCACCGGATCGGCCGGCGACGCCGCGATGGCGGGGAAGCGCCTCGTCATGCACGTGCGCGATTGCAAGCCCGGCGAGATCCGCATTCCGTTTCATGTGGGCGATGACCGGTCGCGGACATGGGTTCTGACGCGTACGGCAGCCGGCCTGCGCCTCAAGCACGATCACCGGCACGAGGACGGCAAGCCGGACAGCATCACCTGGTACGGCGGCGACACGCGTGGACGCGGCGCGGTGAACAGCCAGAGCTTCCCCGCGGACGTACACACGATTTCGCTGAATCCGGTGTATGGAACCAATGTGTGGACCATGGAGATCGAGCCGGGCCGCTTCGCGTATGATCTGATTCGTGTCGGGACCAATCGCCGGTTCCGCGTGGAATTTGATCTGATGCGTGCCGTCCCCGCGCCGCCTGCTCCCTGGGGTTCGTAAGCACCAGGCAACCGCCTCCGACGATACTGCTGACGCTGGTCCTGCGCTCGCAGCCGCTGCGCGTGATGCGGGAGAGCCGCGGCGTCAGCTCGAAGACAGCTTCTTCGCTGCAAGGTCGTCTTTGGGCCGGCAAGCTCGCTGCAGAGCTTCCTCACCGCGAGGGCCCGAGGGCGACTATCGTTAACGGCGATGCTCTCAACCGCAATTCCAACCGAAAACTCCGACCCCGTCAACGCGAGGGTCCTCTCCGTCGAGCACGTGCGTCCTTCCAAGGCAGGCGAGCGCGTGACGCGCTACAACGCGCTCTTCCACTGGTGCGTCGTTTACCAGCACAAGGCGGCGATCGACGAGCACCTCGCATCGCTCGGCATCCAGGTGCTGTACACCAATGTGTTCTGGGGCGGACGCAGCGAGATCAAGCCGTCGGAGGTCTCTCCCGTCGAGTACGAGCGGTGGTGCGTTCGCACCGGCATGGATCCCGAGACGATGCGTGCGGGCAGCGACTGATGGCGGAAGGGAAAGTCTTCCTGGTTGGGGCAGGCCCGGGCGATCCGGGCCTGATCACCGTGCGCGGGCGCGAGCTGATCGACAGCGCCGACGCGATCGTGTACGACGCGCTCGCCAACCCCACATTGCTCCCGCCCGACGCTGTCTCCGCGGGATTCCCTGAGCTGTTCTACGTGGGTAAGCGCGGGAGAGACAAGCGCTCGGTGACCCAGGAGGACATCAACCTGCTGATCATCCGGTTGGCGCGCGAGGGGAAGCGGGTCGTCCGATTGAAAGGCGGCGACCCATTCGTGTTCGGGCGTGGGAGCGAGGAAGCGATCGCGTGTAGCGAGGCAAGTGTGCCATGCGAGGTCGTTCCGGGAATCACCGCGGGGATCGCGGCTCCAGCGTACGCGGGAATTCCGGTCACTCATCGCGGCATGTCTTCCTCCGTCACGCTCGTCACCGGCAGCGAGGATCCGTCCCAGCTCGCGAACACCACGAATTGGGGAGCGTTGGCGAAGAGCGGCACCACGATCGTGCTGTACACGGGTGTGAAGACGTTGCCGCAGACGACCGCCGCGCTCATCGAGGGCGGGCTGTCCTCGGAAACGCCGGCGGCGGCAATCCAGTGGGGAACTCATTCCAGGCAGCGCACGGTCGTGGCGACGCTTGGCACTTTGTGCGATGCCATCGAGAGCGAGCGGCTCAAGGCGCCCGTCGTCACGGTCATCGGCTGGCCCGTACTGCTGCGGGACGAGATCGCCTGGTTCGAGAAGCGACCGCTCTTCGGCAAGCGCATCGTCGTCACGCGCGCGGCTGACCAGGCGCCCGCGCTCAGCAGCCGGCTCCGCGAGCTCGGCGCTGAAGTTCTGGAAGTGCCTGCCGTTCGCATCGCGCGGCTGGACCTCGACCCGCTCCGGTCCGCGCTCGAAGTGCTGGGCGACTACGACTGGATCGTGTTCACCAGCCGCAACGGCGTGTCGCTGTTCTGGGAGCAGCTGCTGTCGAGCGGCCGCGACGCGCGCGCACTCGCCGGCCTCAAGATCGCCGCGGTAGGAGCGGCGACGGCTGGAGCGCTGCTGGAGCACGGAATAGCGGTGGACGTGATCCCCGAGCGATTCGTCGCCGAGGGATTGATCGAAGCACTGCGCGACCGGGGCGATCTGAGCGGCGCGAACGTGCTGCACGTAGGAGCGGAGGGCGCGCGCGACGTATTGCGCGCGGGGCTGGCGGAGCTTGGCGCCACGGTGACGCTACTTCCGGTCTACCGCTCAGTTCCGCAGCCCGAAGGCGCCGAGAACCTGCGCGCGGCGCTCGAGCACGGCGAGGTCGACCTGGTTACGCTGACGTCGGCGTCGGCCGTCGCGGGCCTCATCGACGCGGTCGGGCCGGATGCGTCGAGTGGAGCGCCAGCGGCGTCCATCGGGCCGATCACGTCCGAAGCGGCGCGCGCCGCGGGACTGGACGTCACGATCGAAGCGACGGAATCGACCATTGACGGGCTGGTGGATGCCATCGTCGCGAGGTACGCTGGTGGCTGAAAAGACAAGCGGGAACGATGTCATCAGGATCGGGACGCGCGCGTCGGAGCTGGCGCTGCGGCAAGCGGCGCTGGTGGAGTCCGCGCTCGTCGCACGGGGACTGACCGTTGAGCTTGTTCGCATTCGCACGATCGGCGACAAGAAGACCCAGGAGCCGCTCAGCTCCATCGGTGCCAGAGGGCTGTTCACGAAGGAGCTGGAATCCGCGCTGCTCCGCAAGAAGGTGGACTGCTGCGTCCACTCGCTGAAGGATCTGCCGACAGAGCAGCCCGACGGACTGGAGCTGGTGGCGATCCTCGAGCGCGAAGATCCGCGTGACGTGCTCGTCATCAATCCCGTGACCGACGCGAGCAGTCTCTCGGATCTGCCGGCCGGGTCGCGCGTGGGTACGTCCAGCCTCCGCCGACGCGCCCAGCTGCTCGCGGCACGGCCGGATCTCGACGTGGTGGACATGCGCGGCAACGTGCCCACCAGACTCAAAAAAATGGACGAGGGAAAATTCCACGCCGCGGTGCTGGCGGCCGCGGGCCTCATCCGCCTGGACGCGCGACAGCGGATCGGCGCATTCCTCGAGCCCCCGCAATGGTTGCCCGCCGCGGGGCAGGGGGCGATCGCCGTGCAGATCCGCTCCTCGGACGAGCGGATGCGATCGGTGACCGCGCCGCTGGATCACGCTCCTACCCGCGTCGCCGTCAGCGCCGAGCGCGCGTTTCTCGCGGCGCTGGAGGGCGGATGCCAGGTGCCCATCGGTGCGCTTGCGATGTCGTCGACGGATCAGGCGGGCGGGTACATGTTGCACGGGATGATCTCGGACATCGGCGGACGAAACATCGTGCGTGGCTCGCGCGTGGTGGACCCCGCGAACCCTGAGCTTGCCGGACAGGAGCTCGCCGCGGACATTCGTGCGCGAGGCGGATCGAGCATCCTCGCTGAGCTGCGAGCCGCCGCACAGATCACCCCCCCTCAGCCGGAGTAAACTTGGCGCACTTCCCTGAATCGAGATCGCGCCGTTTGCGCCGGACGCCCGCTTTGCGGCGGCTGTTCAGCGAGACCGATCTGACGCCCGCGCGACTCGTGCTTCCGCTCTTTGTCCGCGACGGCGCCCAGGTTCGCAACGCCGTGCGGTCGATGCCCGGCGTGTCGCAGACGTCGGTCGACGAGATGCTGCGTGATGTCGAGCGCGCGGTCGGGCATCGCCTTGGCGGGGTGATCCTGTTCGGCATCCCGGAGAGCAAGGACGCGGAGGGATCGGGAGCGTGGAGCGAGCGAGGCGCGGTGCAGAATGCGACGCGCGCGATCAAGCAGGAGTTCCCTGACATCGCGGTCATCACCGACGTATGCATGTGCGAGTATATGGAGCACGGGCATTGCGGGATTGTGAAGGACGGCGAGGTGGACAACGACGCCACGCTCGAGCTGCTCGCGCGCGTAGCCGCGTCGCACGCCGCTGCCGGCGCCGACATCGTCGCACCCAGCGACATGATGGACGGCCGCGTGGGAGCGATTCGCTCGCGACTGGATGCCGATGGCTTTCAGGCCACCGCGATCCTGAGCTACGCGGCCAAGCATGCGTCGGCGTTCTATGGGCCGTTCAGAGATGCCGCGGAATCCGCGCCGGTTTTCGGCGACAGGCGCGCGTACCAGATGGACCCGGCGAACGCGCGCGAAGCACTGCGCGAAGTCCACGCCGATCTGGACGAGGGCGCGGACGCGATAATGGTGAAGCCGGCGGGTCCGTGTCTCGATCTGATCTGGCGCGTACGCCAGGGAACGGAGCACCCGGTGGCGGCGTATCAGGTCAGTGGCGAATACGCGATGATCAAGGCAGCGGCAGCACTCGGCTCGATCGACGAGGCGGCGGCGATGATGGAGTCGCTGGTTGCGATTCGCCGCGCCGGCGCCGACATCATCGTCACGTACTTTGCGGTTGAAGCGGCCGCGCGCCTGCGCGAATGATTCAGGCGGCTGGTAATCGAACTGGAGCGAGAATGGTAAAGGCGACTTTTGGCGCGGGCTGCTTCTGGGGTGTCGAAGCTTCTTTCAGACAGACCGATGGCGTAACAGATACGCGTGTTGGGTATGCGGGCGGGACGACCGTGGGCCCCGCATATGAAGACGTGTGCACCGGGACGACCGGACACGCGGAGGTGGTAGAAGTCACCTACGATCCCACACGCATCACATACGAGCAGCTGCTCGACGCGTTCTGGAAGATGCACGACCCGACGACGCGTGACCGGCAGGGATCCGACGTGGGCTCACAGTACCGCTCGGTGATTTTTTATCACGACGATGAGCAGAAGCGCTCAGCCGAGGGCTCGAAAGCCGCGCAGAACGCTTCGAAGCTGTATCGGGGTCCGATCGTCACGCTCGTCGAGCAGGCGGGGCCGTTTTACGAGGCCGAGGATTATCACCAGCGCTACCTCGAGAAACGAGGCGTGGTCAGCTGTAAGGTCTAGTTTCGAGCCACCTCGGCTTCGGCCGCGATATACCCGAACGCCGGCCAGTTTCCTCCGCTCAGCACTCGCCTGAACACGGCCAGTGCGTCGACGCGGCGGCCGTTGTACAGGTGCCAGTTGCCGAGTCCGTAGCCGATCGATGCGTCGTTGAGCGCGTCGGTGCCAGGCGGCGCGAGGGAATCGGGCGACAGCTGGCCCTTGTACATGAGCAGCAGCCGGTGGTATGCGTCGTTCTCGATGATCGCCATGTCGCGCGAGATTGGCGCGAGCACGGCTTCGGCTTCCGTGGCGCGGCCCAGCCGCCGAAGCGTCATGTACAGCCAGTGCGATGTCGCCACGAGCATGTCGGGATTGCCGGGGACACGCATCGCTTCGCGGTATGCCACCAGCGCCCGGTTGAAATCGCCCTTCAGATAGTGCGCGAGTCCGAGGTGGTACCAGATGTTGGACTGCAGCGTGCTGGTCGGGACGTTGCGCGCGTTGGGGATTCCATCCGGCTCGATCGCATCTGGCCTGCCGGCGGTCAGCTCCGCAGCTCGCGTCAGGTCGGCTATTGCCCTGTCGAACTCGCGCACCGAGACGTAGCGGTGTCCGCGGTGCCGGTACATCCGCGCGTCAGCCGGATGTTTGGTGATACCGCCGGTGAATATCGAAATCGCTTCGCGGTAGCGCCCCAGATACGCTGTGCGGCGGCCCAGCCAGATGATCGAATCCGCGTCGGCGGGCGTGCGGCCGTGGGCCCGGCGGGCTTCGGCGAGCCGCTGCTCGTAGACCTCGCGCGTAGGAGCCGGGATCGGCGGGCTGTAGAGCCGCTCCCCAAGCAGCGAGACGGCCTCGACAGCTTCGCCGTCGTCGGCGGTACCGGCGACCATCGGTACGCTCCGGCAGGCCGCGAGTCCGGCCAGTGCGATGGCAGTCACGAATGACAATCGCACACAGTATCGGCGGCCGAGTGCTTGCATAGCTTACCCCCGTCCCCCCAAGGTTAGCGCCATGGACACACAACGTTAGGCGGAGCGAATATGGCGAAAGACGACGATACCGGCACTCTCAGCGAGGCGGAGCGAAGGCGACGCAGCAAAGAGGCGGCCTCCAGGCTCCCGATGCGGGACGAAGATTGGGATGCGATGCGCGGGATTCGCGTGGTGTCGATGCTCCTGAAGAGCGTCGCTGTGATCCTGATCCTCGTCATGATCATGCAGATCTACTTCACCCTCACCGATCCTTCGGGGATGCCGGTCACCCCGGGTACGATCATGGGCGAGGCCGTGCGGCTGCTGGCGTTCGCCGCGTTTCTGTGGGGGGGCGCGGACCTGGCCATGATGCTCACCCGGTCCCATCACGAGACGCGCGCGACGAGAATCCTGATGCAGCGGCAGAACAACCTGCTGTCCAAGATCCTCCGGGGCGAGAGGAAGATGAATAAGGGGCCGGAATGACTACCAGCAAGGAAACCGACTGGATGAACCATCCGGTCCTCCGCAAGCTCGTCATCGAGATCAACGCGCTGACGCTGGCGGAGCGGGTCACGCTGGTGAAGGGCCTCGTCCCCGGCATCGCCGAGGAGCTGAGCGACCGGGAGTACGAAGGGTTCGTCGAATCGGTGCGGCTGAAGGGTGAACGGTTCCACGAAGCCCAGTCGCACCCCGGGGAAGGGCGATCGGCGCGGATGACGCCGGGCGAGCGGGATCTCGAGAAACGCTGAATGGAGATCGCCCACCTTCGCTAGCTTTCTCCCTCGCACAAGGAGAAGCGCACGATGCAATACCGGAAGTTCCCGGGCACGGACCTGAACATCAGCGAGATCGGCCTCGGCACCTGGACGCTCGCCACGGGCTGGTGGGGCGAGAAAACCGATGACGAAGCCGTCGCTCTGCTCCGCCGCGCGCGCGAGCGTGGCGTGAATTTCTTCGACGCCGCCGACACGATGGAACGGGTGCTCGCTTGATCAACGCATGGCACGACCTGCCGGCCGGCGCACAGCCCCCGGATCATGTCACGGCAGTCATCGAGATACCACGCGGCAGCCGCAACAAATACGAGCTCGATAAAGTCTCGGGCCTGATTCGGCTCGACCGGGTTCTCTACTCCGCCGTTCACTACCCCGGCGACTACGGGTTCATCCCGCGCACGCTGCACGAGGATGGCGACCCGCTCGACATCCTCGTCATGATCAACGAACCGACCTTTCCCGGATGCCACATCGATTGCAGGCCGCTCGGCGTCCTGCGGATGCTCGATCGCGGCGAGCCGGACGACAAGGTCCTGGCCGTTCCGGTGAATGATCCGTATTACGGCGAGTACTTCGACATTGCGGACCTGCCCGGACACTTCCTCAAGGAAGTGGAGCACTTCTTTTCGATCTACAAGGATCTCGAGGGGAGGCGCGCCGAGATTCAGCGATGGGAGAAGAGCGAGCTCGCCGCCAAGGTCATTCTGGATTCGATGCGGAGATACGAAGAGAAGTACATGCAACACGGGCCGTAGCTGGAAGTGACTGGAGGCTAGGCTGGCCTGACGGTGCCGTGATCGACGGGCTCGGGGCCGCCGCGCATGAAGAGGTACTCGTACAACACAGCGGCCAGGATTCCCCCGAGAATCGGAGCTGTCCAGTAGATGAGCTGGCCTTCGTACACGCCGCTCGCGACCGCCGGCCCGAACGACCGCGCGGGATTCAAGGAGCCGCCCGTGATCGGCCCGATCGCCAGGATTCCCACGGTCAGCGTTAAGCCGATGGCGAGGCCGCCCACCCGGGGCGCCTTTGGATCGACGGCCGTGCCGAATACCACGAGTACCAGGAAGAACGTCGCGATCATTTCCGCGATGAAGGCTTGTGTGCCCGTGATGTCGAGCGAGATGAACTGACCGCCGCCGCGCGCCGCGTCGAAAACGGGATCGGGGAAGACAACCTTCAGCAGGTAAGCCGCGACCATGGCGCCCAGCAGCTGCGCCACCAGGTACACGCCCGCCATCATCGGCTCGATGCGCCGCACCGCCAGGAAGCCGATCGTGACCGCGGGATTGAAGTGCCCGGATATCCGCATCAGCGCGGTAACCATCACCGCGAACACCAGTCCGTGCGCGAATGCGATCTCCAGGAGGCCCGCCTGCGACCCCGACATCGCGGTCCCCATTATCGCCGCGCCGCCCATGAACACCAGTGCGAACGTGCCGATCAGCTCAGCTGCAAAGTGCCTCAGCGAGTCCCGCATGCCCTTCCTCCGCTGTTAGTGCCGGCCGGAGCCGGCGTGTTTTTCTTAACTGGCCCGACGAATTACCAGCGCGGCATTGATCCCGCCGAAGCCGAACGAATTCGTGAGCATGTGCTCCACCTTTCGCTCGCAACCGGCGCCGGGAAGATAGTCAAGATCGCACGCGTCGTCAGCGACTGAAAGGTTGATCGTCGGGGGAAGCCAGCTTTCCTCCAGCGCGAGCGCGCATATTGCCGCCTCGATCGCGCCCGACGCGCCGAGCGCGTGGCCGTAGTATCCCTTCGTGCCGCTGATCCCCAGGCGGTGCGCGTGATCGCCGAAGACGGTCTTGATCGCCAGAGTCTCCGTCGAGTCGTTGAGCGGAGTGGAGCTGCCGTGCGCGTTGACGTACTCGATGTCGCCGGGTGACAGGTCTGCGTCGGCCAGTGCGATCCGCATTGCCCGAGCGGCCTGAGACCCGTCGGGCAGCGGGGCGGTCATGTGATGCGCGTCGTTCGTGACGCCGAACCCGGCCACTTCGCCGTAGATGCGCGCGCCGCGAGACACGGCCCGATCGTATTCCTCGAGGATGAGCGCCGCGGCACCCTCGCCCATCACGAAGCCGTCCCGGTGTCTGTCGAAGGGCCGCGACGCGTGCTCCGGGTCGTCGTTGTTGGTGGACATCGCGCGAATCAATGAGAACGCGCCGAAGCACAGCGGGGATAGCGGCGCCTCCGCTCCACCGGCGACCATCACGTCGGCGTAACCGTCGCGGATCTGGCGGAACGCGTCGCCGACCGCGATCGCTCCCGACGCGCAGCTCATCGAGTTCGTAGAATTGGGACCCTGGACCCCGAGCTCGATGGCCACGTTGCAGCTGGCAGACCCGCCGAACACCGCGAGCGCGAGCGTGGCATCCACACCGCGCAGTCCTTCGCGCATGAACACCTCGGCCTGCTGCTCGCCGTAGGCGACGCCGCCGAGCGCCGTGCCCATCATCGCGCCGACCCGCTCGCGGTCCTCGCTCTCCATCCGGATTCCGGAGTCTTCGAGAGCCATGCGCGCGGTCACGACCGCGAACTGCGCGAACCGGTCGAGCCGCCTCGTGCGCTTGGAGTCGAGATGATCGGTAGCGACGTAGTCGGTCACCTCGGCGGCATTGCGGCTGCGGAAAGGGGTTGGGTCGAACCGCGTCACGTTTCGCACCGCCGACCTTCCGGCCCGAAGGCCGCTCAGCAAGCCGGCGCGCGAGACGCCGATCGGCGTGATCGCGCCGATCCCGGTGATTGCGACGCGCCGTCTCTTCACGCGCGCTCCTTGCCTGCGGCCGCGCTGCGCTCGGCGACTCTCGCCAGCCCCGCGAGAGTGCGACTCGCGATGCCGTGGACGAACACGGGTCCGATTACCATCTGAGCGGCTTTCACGCCGATCAGCGGCCAGCGCGGGCCGTCCCACGCATGCACGATTCTCACTCGCGTTCCCCCGGCCGCCGGCTCAAAGCTCCATTCCACATCCATCGCCTTCGTAGTGCCTCCGATGTGACGAAAACGAATAGCGGGTCGGTCGGGGATGACCTCCATGAGCGATACCCACCATGTCGGCCACCCGATAGGACCAAAGTGACGATACGCGGACATCTCGACGACAGGGAGGCCCGCGCGCGACCGGTCACGGAACCGCACGAAGCGATAGTGCTCGAGATGCGCCGGCCAGCTCTCGACGCCGCGTGCTATGTCGAACATGATCGCCGGCGGCGCCGCGACGATGCGCTCGTCGATCGTCTCCATCGCACGGCCGAGCGGCATCGGGCCCAGCGATTCAGTCGCCATCGAGCCGCCCGTCATCGGGGCGACCAGCTTGTCGTCACGCGGAACGCGAACCGCCTGCTGGCGCGGGCGTTCGCGCCAACCGACTGATTGACGAGGCGTTCCAGCTCCGCGGGAGTGAATCCCCTGAGCACCGACACGACGCCATCGTGGCGGCTGATCGGGTGAAAAAACAGTGGGAAGGACGCGACCCAGAGCCCTCCGGCCGCCGTCCAGCTTCGTCGCAGATCGCTGACGACGACCCGTACCCGCGCCACTCGATTCATCTCGCGAAGCAGCTCCGTTCCGCTCGTGCCGGGAAAGTGATGCAGTACCTGTGAGCAGGTGACTACGTCGATGCTGTCGTCCGCGAAAGGTAGTCGCAGCGCGTCGGCGCAGACCGCGGCATCGACCTTTTCTGCGCTCGCGGCAGCAAGCTCCGGGGCGATGTCCAGTCCGACCGTGTGCAGCTCGACGCCATGCCCCTTCGCTCGATTCCTGGCTTGCGCCGGGATGTCGCCCAGGCCGGTCCCGATATCGAGTAACGTCGCCACGGGTGGAAGCGAGCGCAGCGTCGGCTCCAGCTCTGCGAGCAACGCCGACGCGCCGCCGAACAGCGCGTTCGCGCGCGCGACATCACCCATGGAGCGTTGGACGATTCGCGGATCCAGCCCGTCGCCGTCCAGAATCTCCGTACCGTCGCGTCGCGCCGGGGTCAGCATCAGCGTCACGCTGTCTACCGCTCGAATCTCGCGTATCCGCCGCGGTAATACAGCAGCGGGTGCAGATCGCTCGATTCCGCGGCTTCCACGCTGCCGACGAAGATGGTGTGGTCTCCGCCCTCGAACCGGTGAGTCATGGCGCATTCGAGGTGCGCCGCCGCGCCGGTGAGCACTGCCGCGCCGCTCGCGCCGCGCGCGCCGCGCGCGCCGCGCGTGTACGACGTGCCGTCGAACCTGTCGTTGTCCGGG
Organism: Gemmatimonadaceae bacterium; assembly: GCA_046597675.1. GTDB lineage: Bacteria > Gemmatimonadota > Gemmatimonadetes > Gemmatimonadales > Gemmatimonadaceae > JACDCY01. The sequence goes on along the minus strand of JBKJKB010000211.1, from coordinate 6,922 downwards.
TCGCTGAACCGGCGCGCAAGCTCTTCCTGATCGGCGGCGAGCACGTTGACCGCAAACGCCGCGGCGCTCTGCAGAATCCCATGCATCACGGTCTCGTGGTCGATGCATACGAGGACCAGCGGTGGCTTGAGGCTCAGCGAGCAGAAAGCGCTCACGGTAATGCCGTGATCAGTGCCGTCTCCGTCGACGGCCGTGACGACAGTCACGCCGCTCGCGAATCTGCTGAGCACACTGCGAAAGCGATATTCGTCGATCTCTGTCATCGGCCGGGTGCGAGCAGGAAACGGAGGTTGGACAGACGGAGTACTTCAGCGGCGGGCACGAAATCCCCGACCGCGCCGACGAACAGGTCGGCCAGATCACTGCGACGCGAGAGCACGCGCACGGCGCGATTCATCATTCGAGGGAATGCAACGGCGGTGCCGACGAGCCGCTCCAGCTTCCATTTCCCGCCGAATTCCGCGCGACGCGCTCGATCGTATGCCGCGAGCGGAGCATCTTCGCCTCCCGGCGCCGCCGCCAGGGACTCCAGCACGAACGAGCTGAGCATCTCTCCTCCGCGGAGGGCGGCGTAGATGCCTTCGCCGGTGAACGGATCGAAGAAATCAGCGGCGTCGCCCACAACCGCGGCACCCGGCGCCCACGCGCGCCGCACGGCGGACGCAAACGGTCCGGTCGCGCGCACGGGAGTCACCTGCCGCGCGCACGCAAATCGCTCCCGAAGATGGGGGCGGTCGTCGATCCATTCCTCGAAAAACTCCGCCCGCGCGCCGGCGAGCTCTTTCGCGCGCGAGACGGGAACGACGATGGCGACGTTGATGAGCCCGCCGCCGACGTGAGCAAGTCCGAGGTAGCCGCTGCGATCCACGTGCATCTCACCGAGCTGGCCCATGCCGGCGACTCCGGAGTAATGCGCAACGAGAGCGATCCGGCTGGGCCAGCGCGAGCGTCGAGCAAGGCCGAGCCGTCGCGACACGATCGATCGAAGCCCATCGGCGCCGACGACAAGTCGCGCACCGATCGTAGTTCGCTGTCCCGTCCCATCGGAGACGACTACGTCGCTGACCCGGCCGGCACCGTCGCGCACGAGATCGACTACCCGGTTGTCCTCGCGCACGCGGGCGCCGGCAGCTCGGGCCTGGTCGAGCAGGATCGAATCGAGAATCGTCCGGCGCAGCGCAAGGCCGCTGTCGCGAAAGCCGCGGAAGCCGTGCGCACCGGCGAAGTGCCCGCGAAAGCTCTGACCACTCGGCGCGCGAACCATCATCCCAGCCAGCTGCGCGGCACCGGCGTCCTCGACTTTCGCCAATACACCCATCGCGTGCAGGATGCGCGATCCCTGCGGACTGAGATACTCGGAACAGATCTTGTCACGCGGAAAGCGCGCGCGATCCAGCAGGAGCACGTCCGCGCCCTGCGACGCAAGGAACCACGCCGTCGATGCCCCGGCGGGCCCTGCACCCACGACGATGACGTCGGCGTCGACCTCGCGTCGTTCGCTCACGCCATTGCCCTCGCCATTCGCTGGAACAGGCCCATGTACTGCCAGTGCGGACGCGGCAGGTGAAGCACCGACGCCATGCGCGTCAGGTATGGCAGAATGACGGAGCGTGAATCGGCCGAAAACATGAAGCGTGGATGATCGGCGGCGAACCGTCGCAGGCGGCTGACCGCGCTGTCGAACTGCAGCGCGGGCGAGAAGTAGAAGCTTGGCGCGAGCAATGTGTCGCCTGCAGCGACTACCCCCTCTTCCAGGGCGATGCGGTGCAACGTCGTGCCGGGGTAGATCCGCAGACCGACCGTGAGGTACACGGCGTCTCCTCTGCCGAGGCGCCAGGCCGCAAACGATAGCGTTTCCTCGAGCGTTTTCGCCGTTTCACCCGGGCCGCCGACGAGGAATATCCAGAGCGTGCGGATCCCGGCGCGCTCCACGCGCTCGGCGACTTCTCTCGCCTTCGCCGCAGTGAATCCCTTTTCGAGACGGTCGAGCACGGCGTCGCTCGCGCTCTCCGCGGTGATGCCCAGCGTTCGAAAACCGGCGGCGCGCATCGCGGACAGAAGCTCGCGAGGAGCGGTGGCCGGCGTGAAGTTCGTCGTGTCCAGCTGGACGCCGAGCCGGCGACGCTCGATCTCCTCGCACACTTCGATCGCGTGGCCCGGCGGTGAATTAAACGTCGAGTCCACGAAATCCACGTGGCGCACGCCCGCGTCGCGACGCAGCTCCGCGATCTCGTCGGCCACGAGCGCGGGACTCCTCGTCCGGTAGCCAAAGCCTTCCACGTTGCGGTAGGTGCAATACACACAGCGATACACGCAGCCGCGTTTGGTCTGCACCGGGACGGTCGCGCCGTGCCGCTCGTATCGCTTCAGATCGGCCCACCGCGCGAGCGACGGTGCGGGCAGCGAATCGAGATCCGCGTCCTCGCCCGGTGGCGTGAAGCAGATCTCTCCGGCGTCGCGCCGCACGAGCCCGGGGATCATCCCCGGCTCATCTCCCGCCGCGAGCGCCGCGACGAGCGCTACGCTCGCGCGCTCGCCGTCGCCCGCGACCGCGTAATCCACGCCCAGCTCCGTGAAAAGCGCTTGGGGCGCCACGCCGAACGCGGCGCCACCCGCGATGAGACGGGATCCGGGCGAGGCCGCGCGCAGCTCGCGCACTACGGCCGCAGCTTCCGGCGTGTAGTGCTGAAGCGCCACGGCGTCGCTGTTGTCGATGTTGCGCACCGAGACACCGATGACGTCGGGCTTGAATCGCCGAGTCGCGGCGCCGGCCGTGGCGACGGGCGCGCGCGTGAAGCAGAGGTCGAGCAGCTGCACATCGTGACCTGCGCGCTCGAGCGACGAAGCCACCGCGGCCAGGCCGTTGGGAACGACGGGATAGGGCTGTCGCTCAGTGTTCGTGCTGACGAGCAGCACCCGCGCTCCCGAGCCGGCGGTCGTCGCCGGGCTCGGCCGGCGGGGGGCGCTACGCGCTGACAATGAAAATAATTCCCGCGATCGCCGCGCCGGAAAGCGTCGCAAGCGCGTTGACGATGTCGTTGTCCATCCAGCGAACTCCGTGGATCATTTGCGTTACGCGGCCGCAATGGTGGACCGCCTGTTCGGTCTCGGTGCCGCAGCCGGGGCAGTGCCGGCGGGCCTGCAACGTCGCGCCAAGGACCGAGTCCATGATCATGCCAAGCACTCCAGCAAAAAACGCGGCGAAAGCCGCGAGAGGCGGCCAATCAATAATTAGCACGATGCCGGCGATGGTGGCGGCCCCGGCGAAGCTGCCGAGCGATCCAGCCAGCGTCACCCCGCCTGAAGTCCCCCGGCTGAGGGGTTTTCCTGAGATTATCGAGCGCGGCTCTCCTCCGAGCGCTACGCCAATCTCGGTTGCCCAGCTGTCCGCCGCTGCCGCGGCGATCGCGCCAGCCCCGGCGGCGAGCCACATCGGAGAGCCAGTGACCAGCCAGCCAATACCAGCGGCGGCAAATACTCCTCCATTGGAGAGCACCTGGACCGCATCGCGTCTCGATCCTTTGGCGAGCACTCCTCGGGTCAGCTCGTGCTTTTGTTCGGCTCCGTACGCCGACAGCGCCGACGTCAGCGCGAAGAAAACCATGAGGATTATTCCCCAGCTCCATCCTGCCGCCACCGCTACAGTCCCGATGACCGCGGCGGCGAGTGCGCCGGGAGCGGAGAGTATTCGAGCGCGGGCGGCTGCGGCGCTGACGAGCGCGGCAAGGGCGGCGCCAAGCAGCAAACGGAGGATCAAGGCGTCATGCACGTTGATGCGTGTTCTGGCGCACGTTAGCTTGGGCGCTCCCTTCAGACGTGCACATTTCCGCTACAATGCCAGCCACAGTCGACGCCCTCCTCCCGCTCAGCCTGCTCGAATCCGTACGCGGCGCTGATACGCCCGACGATGCGGAAGCCGAATATGTCCACGAGCTGCGCAACAAGCGACTCGGACTCAGCGATACGGTGTACGCACAGATCCAACGCTACACCGAAGACGCGAAAAGAAGTCGCCGGCTCTCGCTACAGGAAGCGACGGCGATCGCGACGCTGATCGGCCGGCGGCCGGACGCGGAGGCGGTGTTCAGGTCCGCGGGGAAAAGGCTGGCGGGGGACATGCATGGATCGATCTCGGGGACTCGCAGGGGCTTTCTGCGGTTTCTTCCAGCGTTCGTGTCACGGCCCATGGCGCTGGCGGCCGCCCGGCGGGTAACGAAGAGATTTCTGAACGGCTCGCTGAGCCGCGTGGGAGGCTCCGTGATGCTGGCGGTCCCCGATTCGGCGACGGTAAACACCGCGCCGCGGGGAATCGGATGCACTTTTTACGAAGCCAGTTTCGGAGAGTTGTTGAAGCTGCTGGTGGACGGAGGAGGAGCGATCGAGCACGTACGCTGCGTGGGGCGTAACGAAGGAAGTTGCGAGTGGAGAGCCGAGTGGCGGTAGCGAGATACTTTACTCAGGGCATCGGAAAAATCCAGGTGACTCGAATTAACGCGCCTGGCTCGACCGCTGTACCGTCTGAAACGTCCTAACCCACAACGGCTGAATGGGGAGCGCATGCCGCGCCCTGTCCTTCCATCCGCTCTTCATCCATCTCCCCTCAGAGCCCTATGCTAACCCCCCAGTCCCTCCCCTCGATTCAACAAGCGATCAAGGAATCCGGCGTCGACGGCTGGCTGATTTTTGATTTTCACGGATTGAATCCGATCGCCGCCGGAATGCTTCGCCTGGAGGGAATGACGACCCGCCGTCTGTTCGCGTTCATACCGCGCGAAGGCCCGCCTGTCGCCATCTCCCACGCCATCGAGCAGGGCCCATGGAAGCACTGGCCGGCTGAATGGAAAAAAGTCGAGTACAGCGGCTGGCGCGTGCTCGAGTCTTTGCTCGGCGAGATCGTCGGCGGCAGGCGCGTCGCGATGGAGTATTCCGCGGGCGACGCCGTGCCCTATCTCGACCGCGTGCCAGCCGGTGTCATCGAGATGGTCCGCGCTGCGGGGGCGACGGTCGAATCGTCGGCGGACCTGGTCACGCGGTTTTACGCGGTGTGGAACCCGGAACAGCTCGCTTCACACGAACGCGCCGCGGAGATAATCGCCAGAATCGCGCACGAGGCGATGACGCTTGCGGGCGAGCGCTCGCAGTCCGGCTCCCCGATCAACGAGTACGAGCTGAAGCGGTGGATCCTGGACCAGTTCGCCAAGGAAAAGCTGGAGGCCGATCACGGTCCCATCGTCGCCATCGGACCCAACGCCGCAAACCCGCACTACGAGCCGACCGCCAGCGAATCGGCGCTCATCGAGCGCGGTGCGATTCTGCTGATCGATCTCTGGGCGCGTGAATCAGGTGGCGTTTATGCGGACCAGACGTGGATGGGCTCGCTTGGCGATCCCGACGCGCGCAGTCTGGAAATCTGGGGGGCGATACGCGACGCTCGCGACGCGGCGATCGCGCTTTTGCGCGAGAGATTGAAGGGCTCGGTGCCGGTTCGCGGCGGAGAAGTGGACGACGCGGCGCGCCAAGTTATCGAGCAGAGAGGCTTCGGCCCGCAGTTCATTCACCGCACGGGACACTCGATAGATCCACGTGATCTCCACGGCTCGGGTCCACACATCGACAATCTGGAGACGCGCGAGGAGCGCACCCTGCTTCCTGGCGTCGGGTTTTCGATCGAGCCCGGGATATACCTTCGCGGCGAAGTGGGAATGAGAGCCGAGGTCAACGCGTTCATGGCCAATGATCTCGTCGTGACGCCGCGCGAGATTCAGCGAGACCTGATCATCGTGTGATCGCCGGACCCGCCCCGATGGCGGGCCATATCGCCGGGTCTTCGCCGCCAAGGCCGTACAGCGCGAATCTCCTGATCCCGAGCCGGCGCGCGTCGCGAACGATCTCGGCGATGAGCATCGCATCGTTCACCCAGATCTCACCGCGCCCACGCGCTCGGGCTCGCAACGTGGCGCTCGACTCATCCCGCACGAGCTCGACGCCCCAGTCCCGGGCCGTGGCAACCGCCTCTTCGAAAGACATTCGAACCCGCTGCTCTCCGTCACGCCACAAATAGCCATCGGCGGGAAGGAGCAGCATGACGCGATGCGCGCCGATCTCGGCAGCACGCGCACCGACCAGCCTCGACATTCTGTCGCGCGGGGTGCCTGGCCCGGGCGATGCGGGCTCGAGCTCGAGGCGCACCGCGAGGAAATCCGTCAGCGCGCCGAGATGCCGTCCCGGATACGCGGCCGTGTCAGCGACCGGGATGACGATACCGACGGGTGCGACTCCCCGCACTCGCGCCGAATCGCTCACCGCCGCCACGAGTGCCACGAGCGCATTCACGTCTCGCGGGCCCAGCGATCGGAAGTCGAGCAACATCCCGCCGTATCCGGCGGCGTCGGCTAGCGTCGACGCCTGCGCGGCGAATCGCTGCCGCCCCTCCGGCTGCGCCATGAGGGCCCGCAGGATGTCGGGCCTGTAACCGGTCTCGCTCCAGTTGCTCACGATCAGAAGCTGCCGGTCCTTTTCGACAGTGCGCTGATCGAGCCCGCCGCACCGCGACTCGACTACGAAAGTGACACTGTCCGGAGTCGCGCAAGCGGCGGCGACGGCATTGCTCGCAGCGAGGAGGGTCGCGCGGGCCCGCGCGGGCTCTTCCGAGCCGGGGAAAACCACGAACGTCCACTCTTCCGCCGGCCGCGGGGCGGACCGCAGGAGTGCGCAACCGCACAGCGCGACGAGGAAGAGTCCGGCGCCCATTGCTCGCAGCCGGACGGGCCGGTTCACGCGCCGCGAATGTCCTGGTGATTCGGGTATTGTTTGTGCGTTACCGTTATTCAATGGCAATTGAGCTCTTTCGGCCGCGGTTCGCGGTGTTCGCGGTGTTCGCGGTGTTCGCGGTGTTCGCGGTGTTCGCGGTGTTCGCGGTATC
>JBKJKB010000392.1:0-4693 GCA_046597675.1 Gemmatimonadaceae bacterium | reverse complement strand
GACGAAGCCGACGAGATGCTCGACATGGGGTTCGCCGAGGACCTCGAGGCAATTCTCGCAGCCGTTCCGGCGGAGCGGCAGACCGCGCTGTTCTCCGCGACGATCCCCGCGCGCATCGCGAAGCTCTCGGAGAAACACCTGCGCGATCCGCAACGGATCACCATCGCGCGCGAGCGCGTGGCCGCGGGGGAGCTGCCGCGCGTCCGGCAGCTCGTATACATGGTCCAGCGGCGCGACAAGATCACTGCACTCGGCCGCGTGCTCGACATGGAGAACCCGAAGTCGGCGATCGTGTTCTGCCGCACGCGCACGGAAGTAGACGAGGTATCGGAAAAGCTTGGGGCACACGGATACGCGGCGGAAGCGCTGCACGGCGGAATGACGCAGGACCAGCGTTCGCGCGTAATGAAGCGGTTTCGGGACGGGACGTGCGAGCTGCTCGTCGCCACCGACGTCGCCGCGCGCGGGCTGGACATCGAGCACGTGTCGCACGTGGTGAACTTCGACGTGCCCGCCGCGCCGGACGCGTACGTGCACCGCATCGGCCGCACGGGCCGCGCCGGCCGCGAAGGAACCGCCGTCACGCTCGCTGAGCCGCGCGAACGGGCCATGCTGCACAACATCGAGCGGCTCACCGGACAGAAGATGAAGGTGGAGGCCGTGCCGACGGTGACGGACCTGCGCGCTCAGCGGATCGGACTCGTGAGTGCGGCCGTGCGCGATGCGGTGATCGGCGGCGAGCTGGATCAGTACGTGATTGAGCTGGGCTCGCTGGCCGGTGACTTCGACCTCATGGACATCGCTGCGGCGGCGATGAAAGTGGCGCACGATTCACTGCTGGGGCATGCTGATGAAACGGAGATCGCGCGCGTCGCCGTGGAGCCCAGGCGGGAGCACACCGGGAAGCGCGATGGCTACAAGAAAGTCCCGAAGGGCAAGAAGTACGACAAGCCCGACAGCAAGCGGCCCGCCGCCAAGTACGACAAGAAGTTTGACAAAAAGAGCGACAGGAAGTTCGACAAAAAAAGCGACAAGAAGACCGGTTACCCCAAACGTGATGCTGGCCGGCGAGGGAACAGGCCTAGATAACGCCTTCTCTCGCCCATTCCACCGCGGCGTCCGCCTGATCGTCGGTGTGCCCGAGCGAGATCAGCGCATAGTGTGACATCGCCAGCGCCGTCTCGCGCTCGCCAAGCACCGAACGCCCGACGCCGATTGTGTCCAGATATTCCTGTTCCGCTGCGCTGTGCGTTCGCACCACCGTGTCCAACGTGGAGTTGATCCTGCGAGCAAGATCCAGTACCTGGCGCGACTGATACGCACCGGGCGCGGCGAGGATCAGCAGCCGCGCGGTCTCGGGAGATGCGAGTGCGAGTATCGCGGGGCGCGCGGCGTCACCCCATATGGCACGCACTCCGTCCTTCCGTGCCGCCTTGACCGTCGCGCGGTCAAACTCGATCACGACGAACGTGATGTGCTGCGCGCGCAGTGTCTCCGCGATGGTGCGCCCCACGCGTCCGTAACCGACCAGAATCGCGTGGCCGATGAGCGGCTTTTCACCCGGTGGAAAAGCGATGGGAATCTCCATCGTGTACCGCTCAATCGAGTCGATCAGTCCCTGCCTGCCCTTTACCCATCGGTCCAGCTTCATCGCGAGAGCGAACATGGCGGGATTGATCGCTATCGAGAGGATCGCGGCCGCGAGAATCAGATCCTGAGCTTCCTCCGACAGCAGGCCCAGCGCCACCGACATTCCCGCGAGGATGAAGGAGAACTCGCCGATCTGCGCGAGACTTGCGGACACCGTCAGCGCTGTCCGGATGCGGTAGCCGAGCGCGAGAATTATCGCCATCGCGGCGACCGTCTTGCCGACCAGCACGATCCCGAGCGTCACGATCACCGCGACCGGCTCGCGAATCAGAATGCCGGGATCAAACAGCATTCCCACGGACACGAAAAACAGCACGGCGAAAGCGTCCTGCAGCGGCAGCGCCTCCGCGGCCGCCTGGTGGCTGAGGTCGGAGCCGTTGATGACTACGCCCGCGAAGAACGCTCCCAGCGCCACCGAAACGCCGAACAGCAGCGCGGACCCGAACGCGATCCCCAGCGCGGTCGCGAGCACGGCGAGAGTGAACAGCTCACGCGAGCCGGTGTGCGCTACGTGCTCGAGCATCCACGGAATTCCCCGCCGGCCGGCGAGCAGGATCAGCGCGAAAAACGCCGCGATCTTGCCGAGCGTGATCGCGAGCGCCAGCGGGATGCTGCCAGTCGCAGCGGCGCCATCCGTCGCGCCTCCGAACGCCGCTGCAAACGCAGGCAGCAGCACCAGCACGAGCACCATCACCAGATCTTCGACCACGAGCCAGCCCACCGCGATCTTGCCATCGAAGCTGTCGAGCCCGCCGCGCTGCTCCAGGGCGCGCAGCATCACGACCGTGCTCGCGACGGAGAGCGACAGCCCGAAGATGAGTCCCGCGCCGAGTGGCCAGCCCCATATGCTCGCGACGGCTGCGCCCAGCGCGGTCGCGAGCGCGATTCGCCCGATCGCGCCGGAAATCGCGACGCCTTTGACCGAGAGCAGATCGGCGAACGAGAAGTGCAGCCCGACGCCGAACATCAACAGGATGACGCCGATCTCCGCGAGCTGCGCGGCGATCGCCGCATCGGCCGTGAACCACGGGGAGTGCGGCCCGACGAGAATCCCCGCGAGCAGATATCCGACGATCGGCGGGAGGCCGACGCGTGTGACCAGCAGGCCGAGGATGAATGCCAGCCCCAACCCTGCCGAGATCGTGGCGATGAGCGGTGCGTCGGGATGCATGGCGGGCCGCCTGGTTCTCCGAGTAGCGGCCCGCTCACTGGCAGCGTGGCGGGCCGATGCTCACCAAATCTAATCCTCCGGGCTGTCCTCCCCCGCGGCGCCGGCCAGGGCGGTCGACGAATACGCGTCGCCGGCGCCGCCACCGTACACCAGGCCGCCGCCCGAGTGACCGACGTTGTAACCCATGCCGACGAGCCCGATGGTCGCCACCGTGACGACAACGCGCGCGACCGCGCCGGTCCGTCCGCGAATCAACCCGACACCGGAGAGCAGGAGTACGGCGCCGGCCACGTACACGAACTGCGTCCCGGCCTCTTCATGCTCCTCGACGGCGTCCTCGCTTACGAATCGCTCGACCTTGTCTTCTTCATCTTCGCCGGTCTGCAGCGCGAACCATCCGCTCACGAGAAGCAGCGCAAGCATTCCGATCGTCAGTCCCCAGGCCGGCCCGACGCGGGCCCGGCGGTGAATTGCGAGCAACGCCCCGATCGCGAACAGGGGAATCAGAACGGTGAGCGCCATCGGCATGTGAACGATGATTGGGTGCAGCGGGGATGGCAGCGAGAACATAGTTTCTCCCGGATATGGACTTCGATTGCGTTCTTACAGCAGCAATGTCGGCGAATTCCGGCCGATCTCCATCCGGCATATGACTTGTTTGTGGCGACAAGTGTCGCACCGCGATCTCGCAGGAGAAGCCAATGACTGATTCGCGACTTGAAAGGGCCGAAGGGGAGAGAATCGCTCCTGAATCCCCGTTCCGCGGCCCGCTCCCGCCGGCGCTGGCTGGCTTCCTGGTGCTCGTCGTAGTGGGCGGAACGATCGACCTCATTCTCGACCGGCCCACGACCCTGCTCTCGTGGCACGTCGCGTTCGAGGCGGCGATGGTGCTGGTCAGCCTGTCGTTCGCCATCGTGCTCTTTGTCGGATGGCGGCGCACCGCCGGCAAGCTGCGGGAAACGCACGCCACTCTGGCCGCGACCGATCTGGCGCTCGCGCGGCGGGGAGCTGAGCGCGATCGGTGGCGCAAGACAGCGGAAGAAGCGCTGGCTGGATTCTCCCGGGCGATCGACAAGCAGTTCGACGAGTGGCAGCTATCGCGCGCGGAGCGCGACGTGGCACTGCTGATCCTCAAGGGCGAGGGCCACAAGCAGGCCGCCGCGCGGCTCGGTCGCTCCGAGCGCACGATCCGCCAGCACGCGGTCGAGGTCTATCGCAAAGCCGGACTCCAGGGACGCGCCGAGCTGGCCGCGTTTTTCCTGCACGATCTCATGCTGCCACAGAGCAACCCGCAGTCGGAGTCAGCGCCGCGCGCGACGCCTGCCGGGGAGCCACCAGTTCGCGCGCCCCATTAGACCCATCAGTATCGGCACGAGCACCACGCGGATCAGCGTCGCGTCCAGTGCGACGGCGAACGCCAGTCCCAGCCCGAACTCGCGCGTCGCCGTGAGCCGGGTGAAGCCGAACGATCCGAACAGCACCACCATGATGAGCGCGGCGCTCGTGATCAGCCCGCCGGTCTGCGACAGCCCGCCAGACAAGGAAAGGGTAGTCCCCATCGAATCTGACCAACAAAGGAAAGGCCACCCGACTTCAGGTGGCCTTTCTTACGACACAGACATGACAAGGATCAGCTTATCCCCTCCCCTTCATCATTCTCGAAGTCCTCGAAGGCGAACCCGCCGCTCTGGCGGAACACCTCGAGTGCTTCGACCGTGCCTGCGCCCGCGAACGCGGGAGTCAGCGAGAAGCTGATCGCGCGCCGCGCGCCTTCGGGCCAGTCGGGCATCGCCAGACCTGCGACGAGCCGCTGGATTACAGAGCCGCATTCGGCGAGGAGCCGGCCTGCGGTGATGCCGAGTATCTCGAGCG